>JAZSIB010000170.1:0-5830 GCA_045533585.1 Lachnospiraceae bacterium
CAATTGTTTTTTCCTTTCTCAACAAATAAACTTTTTCATATCCTTTTCCTTTGCATCCGGATTCAACAACAAAATGCGTCCCCTTATCTTCTCATATGCCTCACCTTCAGATACATCCATCGTCAAATCCTCGCCCCAGAATTCCTCCACTGTAGTAAACACCGTACTATTCCAGCCATATGGCTCGCCGGAACGGCTTAGCTTTTGAGTTCTTCCGCACATCGTAAGGAACAGGTTCTTCTGCAGATTGGTAAGTGCCCGCTCAAACCGGCCGGAACTTTCCTTGGTAATACCACATTCCCGTTTCAAATCATGAAATGCCATATGCCCGTTTTGCTCTACGACTTCATATATCTTTTTCTCCATCAGACCTGCTTTTCCTTCATAATACCATTCATCAAACGTAAGTCCTTGCCTGCGGACTGCCAGAAAATAAGGATACCATTCCTTCGTGATATATCCGCTGGCACCAAAGAAAACTTTACCGTAGGCAATGTCATCCCGTTCCTCCAACACCCGCATTCTCCATTCCCACGGGTCTGTTTCCGGGTCACCGGTATGCCATGCAACGGGACATCCCGGAATAGGATTCTTCCAGTCAAACGGAATAACAGCATAGATTCCCTTGGCATTGCCACCACCCATGGAAAATCCGCTTTCCAATAGTTCATCACAAAATTCCTGAAAACAAGTAACCATTTGTCTACCTCAATCATTTCCTTCTCTACTGCTTTTCCGGATTCAGTTTTCACCCTTTGCCCATTTCTTACACTGTTCAATTCTTGCCCCCGGCGGATTATCCCCATGCTCCGGATCACAAGAATACTGACTCAGAAGTTCACAGGGAATCTCCGGGCACTCACCGCAATGCAGATACCCTTTCTTCTGACAACATTCCGCTACCGGACAGGCACCGTGGAACGGATTTCCGTTCGTCGCAATGCAACCACCACAATTACAGGATTCTATGTACTCACAGCCTTCACACCGAAGACCACAACGTGTATCAATCATTCGCTTTCGTCTCCTTTCGATTAACCTCACTCTCTGCCGCTTCTTTCCATCGTCTCAGCACTTCAAGAACCGAACCGTTCTCATCTCCGTATTCCGGATCATACGCAAAGTCCATCAGCTTCTGACACGGAAATTCTGCACATTCTCCGCAATGCATATGTCCACGTTCCATACAGCACAGTGCAAATTTGCACTCCCCATGAAACGGATACCCTTTTGATGCAAAGCATCCTTTGCACCCGCATTTTTCTACAAACTCACAGTTTGAACAGATACAACCGCACATTGACTCTACCATCACTCTTCTCCTTTTTTTGTGTCGTTGTATCAATTCTATCCTCATAAACACGACAACTGTATGTCATGTTTCCTCATGTAATGCAAGCATTTTCTCCAATTCTGCTCTGTAGAGAGCGCGAAACTCCTCCGGTCCTAATACCTGTACTCTGCTGCCGAACCCCAAAAACCAATCTAATGCCCTCTCATAAGAGGAAAACCCCCACTCCGTATACAGCCTTCCGTCTTCCTGTACCGTAAAACATGACGGACCGTATGATTCTACCAATCGATATGCCTCGCCCGGTTCATAAATCGCCGAGATGATAATATCGTCCGTCATGTTCTGTCCGAACTGCCGCTTTTCCTCCGGAATGTCCTTCGGTCCAAAGGTCGCATCCAGAAGCTCAGGTTCCCACAGACGCTGTAACTTGTACATACGAAAATCATTCCGTTCCGGGCAAAATCCGAACACGTACCAGCTCGACCATTGATATATAATCAAAGCAGGCTCAATTACCTTATCTGCTTCTCCAAGGTTATAGTAATAATGGAATTTAACGCACCGCTTCTCTTTTATTGCCTGCTTAAACAAATCAATCTTCTCCGACAAACTCCCGTGATAAAAGGATGCCAGATCAATCACAATATGTTCCGCGATTGGAAGTACTCCGCCAATTTTCCCACTGATGCCGGCATGCTTTGGTTCACGGGCTATACTATCTACAGATTTTACACCTACCAGAATCGCTTCCAGCTCGTCCTCGGTAAACACCGTTGTATCCAATGCAAATCCTTCCATGAGGGAAATACCGCCATCTGCTCCCTGTGTCGTTACAATTGGAATTCCGGCACGGCAGATATCCTCGATATCCCGGTTAATCGTGCGCCGCGACACTTCAAACTTCTCTGCAAGGTACGGAGCAGTTACCTTGCCCTTCTGCTGTAGTATTGTAATAATTCCGATTAGACGGTCTATCTTCATGGCGGACGCTCCTTACCGTTCGTTTTTCATCTGTATTAACACGACATCATTATGTCATGTTTCTTCACATAACGCAAGCTTTATTCCTCCACATCACACGAATACTGTAAAACACATTGCATCTGTACTGTTTTTTTTGGTATTATCAAAACAAAAAAGTAACAAAAAGCACTAATTATCAACCTTCTTTCGGTTACACAAAACTATAAGAAAGGATGAACAAGTATGGAAAACACAAAAAAGAAACAAAACATCAATTTTGAACAACTGGCTGATAAGCAAATCGGTGCCATTTATCTCCTGATGTCCCTCTTTTTAACTGCTGCTTATGCATTGGAAGTAATTGAAGGTTCACAGCCTGCCGGCTTTTTGGTTGCCTTTGTAACAGCCGACTGGGGCGCATTTATAGCATCCCTTGTTGTTAAAGCAATTAAAAAAGGCCAAGGAAATTTACATCGATGGGTACTTTGTGTAGGCTATTCACTGTTTTACATTCTTATCTTATCAAGCTTAAAGAACCCGATGATATTTGTTTATATCATCCCATTCATGATTATCATGTCATTGTATCAGAACTTTAAACTTTTACTTCTGATCATGACAGCAAATTTAATTGGTGTAATCTCCTTTATTATAAATACCATCGATCGTGGTCTTGCCGATGACTCTATGGCGGATTCATTTAAAATTATGTTCGCTGCTTCCATTGTTATTAACCTCTCAGTCTACCTACTGATTCGTTACTTAACCCAACTGAATGCGCATAATATGGCGGCTGTTACGGAGCACTTAGATAAAGTACAAGAAACCGTAACCAAAGTAAAAGAAGTAAGTACTTCTGTCGTAGATGGCGTAAATGCCGTAAAGGAATATGCAGACGACAACCGTACCGAAGCTTCTTCTGTTGTAGACGACATGGCTGCAATTACAGATGAAAGCGCTATATTGAATGACAAAACTGCATCCAGTTTGGAAATGACAAAAACCATTTCGCAACAGGTAACTCAGGTTTCCAGCCTTGTTGAGGAAACCGTTGCTTTGGCGCAACAGTCCGTAGAACACGCATCCACCAGTAACGAACAGCTCAAGGATGTTATGTCATCGGCACACGAGATGAGAGACCTTACCAAACAGGTTGAAACAGTCTTAATGAACTTTAAGGAAGAGTTTGAAAAGGTAAAATCCGAGACCGGCACCATCAACAGCATTTCTTCCCAGACCAATCTGTTAGCACTGAATGCTTCTATCGAAGCTGCAAGAGCCGGAGAAGCCGGCAGAGGCTTTAATGTCGTAGCGGATGAAATCAGAAACCTGTCTGACGGCACCAACCAATCTTCTGCAAGTATTATGAGCGCATTGGATGTATTAAGTGCAACCTCTGACAATATGACCGCTTCGATTGAACGCATCATCGAATTGATTGCAAAAACAGTAGAAAAGATCGAAGTTGTCGGCGAAAGTGTATCAGCAATCAGTTCCGATAGTGTGGTCTTGGGTACAAATGTAAACAATATCAACCAATCCATTGAAGAAGTGGAAGCTTCGAATCTCCAACTGGTAGAGAACATGAACAGTGTGAACGATGTTATGAGTTCCATTGTCGGTAAGATTGAAGAAACCGCCAACAGTTCGGAAGCAATGCGCAGCAAGAACGAAGAAACTTCTGCTCATGTTATCAACATTGAACATATGGTAAATAAGCTGGTAGAAGAATTAGGTTCCAGCGGTTTTATGGACGTTTCCGATTTACAAAACGGAATGTCTGTATCTCTTAAGTTCTCCAAAGACTCTGTAGAACATAAAGGCACCATTTCCGCTGTAGTTAATGATGTGATTTCCATTGCATTTGAAAATAAAAACAGCTCTTCTCTTACCGGAAACTGTGATGTCTCGATTATTGTAAATAATACTACTTACCATTGGGCAAATGCTACGATTCTCCAAGCAGAGAAACATACCGTATCCGTTCAAGTAGCAGGAAAGCCAATGGTAGCAAACCGCAGAAAATTCCCAAGAATAGACTTGTCAAACCCTTGCGAAATCATATTAAAGTCCGGAATAACAAAAAACGGGCTCATGAAAAACTTAAGTGCCGGCGGACTCGCATTTACTGCTGAAAATGTCGAGATTAAAATGGGCGAATTGCTCAAAGTCCGCATCAACAACTTTTCAGTTCAAAAGGAATTATCCGCTGTAGCAATCCGCAAAACAGTTCTTCCTAACGGAGCGACGCAATACAGTTGCCGTATGCTGGACGATGATACGGATGTCGCAGCTTACGTTGATTCAAAATTAAAATAAGTAATATCACAAGAGGGTATCTGTCAATCCTGAAACGCTTTGACAGATACCCTCTTTCTATTCGTTAGTGTTTTCCCTTTACTTTCTTACGGATTGCAACAGCAAGCGCTTTATCGCATCTTCATCCATGTACTCAAGATAAGCTTCGATATCTTTCCCTGCATTCAATGCCATAAATGCCAGCTTCTCCACATCATCCTCGTCCATATACTCTAAGAAGAGACTTGTATCTCTTCCTAATTCAACCGCACAAAATGCCAAATTAGCCACATCATCTTCATCCATATCATCGAGATATTGTGAGACATCCTTTCCCTGCTGAAATGCGGCAAACGCCAGTTGTGCAATATCGTCCTCGTCCATATCCTCTATGTCATCCGTCTCTGTCCCATCGCACTGATCGGAATCAACATCACCGTCAGACTCCTTCTGGTTCCAATCAACACCCTGCAGCACCTGAGAAATCATATCGCGTCCCATAAACGGTGCAATCGCCGTTAATTTATCTGCCTGACCGTTTGCAAGACAGCATTCTACTACACTACTCATTGCTTTTCTCGATAAGAACGGTGCAAGTGCCGTAATGCTTCCGATATTTACATTTCCGTTCTTTAAGCTTTTTTCAACAATCTTATCCAGTGCCTTCTTTGACAGGAACGGTGCGATGGCACAAACCTTTCCGATATCAATGTCCGCCACTTCTTCCGCTGCTTTTCCAAGCGTTTCCCGATCCACAAACGGAGCCATGCTGACCAATACGGAAAATGGTATCTTACCCTCTGTTTTTATGGTCTCATTTACCTTTTCCTCAATCTTCTCCGGTGTCACCAACTGTCCGACCTGTGCCATCTCTTCCAATGTAACCTCTGCATCTTCATTTTCCATCAGCCGTTTTGTTATCTCGACTTCTTGGCTCTCTTCCCCAACCAGCTCTTCAAAACTGATGTTCAAGATTTTGCAAAGCTCCGGTAATTTGGAGATATCCGGCATCGAGTTCCCCCGTTCCCAGTTAGACACTGCTTGATAGCTGACGCCCATCTCATCTGCCAGATTCATCTGTGTCATGTTTCGCTTTGTTCTTGCATTCTTAATATTCTTTGCTACTTTATTGATATCAAACATCTTGCTTTCCTCTTTTCATCCTGTATTTGTGCCACCGGTGTTTACGCATTCAGAATAACTCCACGGCACACAATTGTACAGCAAGCGTCTCTTGAGTTGCCGCATTTTCTCCTGCTCAACCCTACTCAAGCA
>JAZSIB010000158.1:0-4148 GCA_045533585.1 Lachnospiraceae bacterium
CGCTCATTGATTCCTATGGTCTTATAATGTTCTCCGCGTCGCGGACAATTCGGAATGCACACAGCATTAATCAAAAGTTCTACTTTGCTGCGAAGTTCCGGTCGGATCTGTTCCAACAATTCAAACTGATTATTCAAATTATAATCCAGAACGATCATGTGATAGTCACGTTCTAATTCTTTTTGTACCCCTTCGATGTCCCTGATTTCTTTGCAGGTCGAACTGTTAAGCTTAAAACTCGGATAGTTCTTTCGGATATACTCCTCCAATACCGGAGACACTACGATAACTTCATTCATCCCGTTATCCGCACACTTCAGACAGAAGTTACAATACGGATCAGCAAGGTCTTCCTTTTCCAGCACCGGATTCGTATAGGTAAATCGTACCGGTACCCCTTGTGCATTGATACTTTTGATTACTTCACGGACAAATTTCGCATCACACTGGTCGTTCAGTGTCTGACGTCCACCGTTCCACAGTGACATCGGGAACTCACCAAAAAAAGAAGCAATCTCGATACCCTCCCGGAAATACTCCGGAAACTGTTTGAGCATCGCCAGCACGATCATATTCAAAGGATAATTGTACCGCAAGCCGGGCAAATGAAATCGAACTCTCATAAATCTTCTCCTGCATTTCGTAAAAAAGGGATGATGCCCGGAAAACACCATCCCTTCGTTCTAATTACTAGTAACTATTAAGTGAAGTAAAATACTTCTGGCGAATTACTGATTAGCCTCGTTGATCTTAGAGATCCAAAGGTCCTTACACTCAGCAACCTTCTCTGCCCAGTTGTTCGGGCCTACAGCGTAAAGAAGCTGCTCACCGATCTGGATACCAGCAACTAAGTTGTGGTAGGTACCCTTACCATTCTTGGTAAGTCTTGCAAGAGTGAGGTCGATAGCCTTACCGCTTTCTTCTTCACCAAACTGAGACTTCTCAAAACGAACTCTCCAACCTTCGTAATCTTCGAAGCCCGGAACCGGCTCAGTCATGAGGTCATATGCGAATGCGATCTTCCAAGCCTTGTCTGCATCATAGTAAGCCGGAATTACGTATGCGTTATCTTCGTAGCAGTTGGTGTAATCAGCAGCTGCCGGTCCCTTCGGGAAGCAAAGGAAGCCGTACTCAAACGGACAAGTTCCCTTGTATTCGCCTTCAGACATGTAAGCCTGATCCATAGTGAATGCTACATTGCCTTCCATCCATACAGCCTTGAAGTAATCCCAGTTGGAATCTGCCGGCTGCGGGTAGTTGTACTTGAAGAGATCATCAAGTACCCAGTTCATAGCGTCGGTAACAACCTGATCTTCAAGACCAAAGAAGTACTTACCATCAGCATCCTTACCAATGAAATCACCGCCGTTGGAGTAAACAGCTGCTTCATAGATACGGCTTGCCTGACCGGTGAATGCGTAAACGTCATCCTGTCCGTCGCCATCGGTATCTCTGGTGATCTTATCACAGATCTCGATGAACTTATCCCAAGTCCACTGACCGCTCTCCTGAAGGTCATAGAGCTCGTCAACGGTAAGACCTGCTGCTTCTACCTGATCATAGTTTACGTAGATAGCACAACGCGGTTCCGGAGCTTCTGCGGACATAGCATATGCGTTGCCACCCTTGGAAATCAAGTTGTGGATACCGGATACATACTTAGCCTTGGAGAAATCAAGGCAATCAAGGCTGCTGAGGTTGTAAAGCAGACCACTTCCAAGGTGGCTTGCAAGAGACGGACCAAACCACAGAGCATATACCTGATTCTTATCTACAGAACCGGTAACATCATTCAAGAAATCTTCGTGTGCAGTAGCCCACTCAGTGGTCTTAGCCTTGGAAATCTTGAAGTTATAAGTAGTCTGTACGAAATCCATGTACTCATCAAATGCTTCGTCGTAAGCGGTCTTCTCTGCTTCCGGATCCGGTTCAGGAGTCCACCAGTCACCAACAACGATTTCCATACCGCCGAGATCGTAAACGTTGCCGTTTGCGTCGGTAAGTACGGTAACTTCATCAACTTCATCTTCTACCGGAGCAACAACGTCCGGAGTATCCGGAGTAGTATCCGGGGTGGTATCCGGAGTAGTAGCAGCGCCACTGTTATCCGGTGTAGTGGTATCCGGAGTATTAACATCAACGTCCTCACCACCACATGCTACAAGACCAAGGGTCATAGCAGCTGCAACAGAAGTAGCTAATAATTTCTTTGCAATCTTACTCTTCATTTCATATCCTCCTTTAATTTATATATTTCTATTGTCATACCGGACACTATTACGCTTCCGGATGCCCGGTACTGCAATAGAATTATATACGTCATAATGTTTTACCGGTTTACATCTTAATACCGGTACTGCTCAAGCTCTCTACAAAGCCTTTCTGAGCAAAGAGATAAATCAGGATAACCGGAACAATTACCAACATCGTACCGGTTGCAACCATACAGTTGGTATAACCGATGGAAATCTGTCCTTGATTCAAGGTGTACATATAGTAACCTGCAATCGTATCTGCCAATGTAGCAAGATTCATTGAAAGCAACTCCATACTACCCAAGAAATACTTCGAATAGAAGCTATCTGTCCACTGCCATACAAAAGCAAAGAGGAAACAGGAAGTGATAATCGGCTTCGCATCCGGTAACATGATACGGAAGAAAGTCTTTAAGGTACCACAACCGTCTACATATGCTGCTTCTTCGAGTTCCTTCGGGATGTTACGGAAGAACTGACGAATCATATAGATGTACAAACCATTCTTCAAGCCCATACAGGTGGCACTCATCAGGATATACGGTATCGGACTACCTAAGAGACCGGTATCACCACGAATTGCCTTCATGATGCCAAAGACATCAAAAAATCGGAAGTACATATGGAGAGAAGTCGAAATTGCCTGTACCGGTACAATAACTGTCAGAATAACACATGCAAACCACAGCTTCTTCAGCGGGAACTCGAATCGTGCAAAACCATATCCTACGATGGTACACATCGTAATCTGAAGCACTGCCAGTCCCAATGAATACAGTAAACTGTTCTTCAGGGCTGTCGGGTACTCCATAAAGTCAATCGCACGTACATAATTCTCACCCGTGAAGTGTGCAGGGATGGAAATAACCATCGGGTCATACAAGTCTCTCTCTTGCATAAAGCTTATAGATATTTTATTCAATATTGGCTGTAAAATCAAGAAGCACATGCCAAAAAGTAATAAAAATCTTGCAATCTTTATCGCCCACTCTAAAATTGTTTTCTTCAGCAAGTATCCGCCTACGTTTCTGTTTCTTTCCCAGAAGTTATGATACTTACTTTCTACTACAGCAGATTTACTCATAGTAATAAACCCCCTTTGAAATCAGAAACGAACTGATACCGATAATCACAATAGTAATACCGAAATATGCCCAGGAGAATGCTGATGCCAAACCATAATCTCCCATCAAAATCATTGTATCATTTATCTTCTTGAGGACTTCGTTGTCGGTACGCATACTGAAGTCTACGATCGTATAAATCCAGTTTACCAGGAAGATGGAACTAATCATCGGGAAGGTAATCTTCCACAGCTTCTCCCATGTTGTACAGCCTTCAATATCCGCTGCTTCATACATACTTGCCGATATCGTCTGAAGACCGGACAAGAAAATGATAATCTGGATACCGGATGCCATCGCAACATCATAAATACCATCCACAACCTGGAATACATAATCGAACAACTTAGAACCAACACCGGAGGTCGTCAGGATGTTCTGCAGAGCAACTGACACACCATTCATGCTACCACTGTCTTCAATAACGGTCTGAAGACTGGATAACAGTGCATTGTTATACTCTACACCGATAACAACACCGGATGACATGATAACCGGCAGGAAGAAGATGGAACGGACAAATGCACGTCCACGAAACTTCTGATTCAGAATCAATGCCGTAAAGAAACTGAATACGATAATTGCTACCGAATACAGTGCCAAACGGCCAATACCTTCGGTTACCATACGGGAGAATTCAATATCTCTCGTAAATGCAGTCACATAGTTTTCCAAACCGATCCACACCTTTGTAACCGGGGAAGTACTAAGATCTACTGCAGTAAAGCTCATATACAACGAATCAAAGAACGGTCGAACCATGAATACC
>JAZSIB010000225.1:0-11029 GCA_045533585.1 Lachnospiraceae bacterium
CGCCGCTGATTGTCTGGGAGGCGCCGGATGTGTATTCGAAGGAGATGCGGGAAAATTACGGGTACTGATAAATATAGATTGCGTGTCTGTGGAAAGAGTTTCTATATTGAGGAGGCAGAACGCGGAAGGACTTGATTATATGGCAGGAACATTGTATTTGTGTGCAACTCCGATTGGGAATCTGGAAGATATGACATTTCGGGTACTTCGGGTGTTGAAAGAAGTTGACCTGATTGCGGCAGAAGATACGAGAAACAGCATTAAGCTTCTGAATCATTTTGAAATCGAGACGCCGATGACGAGTTATCACGAATTTAATAAATTTACGAAGGGCCCTCAATTGGTGGATAAGTTACTGGCGGGCACGAATATCGCGTTGATAACAGACGCCGGAACACCGGGCATCTCAGATCCCGGGGAGCATCTGGTAATGTTAGCACGGGAAGCGGGAATTCCTGTTACCTCGCTGCCGGGAGCCTGTGCCTGCGTGACGGCACTTACGATGTCGGGTCTTCCAACCGGAAGATTTGCGTTTGAAGCATTTCTCCCACCGGACAAGAAGCTGAGGGCGTCACGATTGAAGGAGCTTCAGACCGAGACACGTACCATCATCTTATATGAGGCGCCGCACCGCCTGGTAAAGACATTGGCAGAATTACAGGAGACACTTGGAGAGCGCAGGATATCGGTATGCCGGGAGCTGACGAAAAAGCACGAGACGGTATTTGCGTCTACCATTGGAGAAGCACTTGCATATTATCAGGAAAATGAACCGAAGGGTGAGTGTGTTCTGGTGATAGAAGGCATCGCGGCAAAAGAACTGGAAAGAGCCGCTCAGGCGGAATGGCAGCAGATATCTATCGAGGAACATATGCAGCAGTATCTTGACCGTGGCATGGAAAAGAAAGAAGCAATGAAGGCAGTGGCAGCAGATCGTGGCATCGGAAAACGGGATGTGTATCAGGCGTTGCTGAACAGTACGGAAGAATAAAAAAGAGCCGATGAGAAATCGGCTCTTTGCAATATACGGATATGAATCAGATAAGGCCTGCAAGCTTAGCGAGCTCAGTGATGGTCTTCTTGGAAACCTTCTTGCCGCAGTAGTCATAAAGCTCTTCTCTGGAACCGCTGAAGATATCAGCCGGCTCATACTTCTGAAGAATAATCTTCTCTTCTTCTACGTAGATTTCCAACGGATCTCTCTCTTCAACGCCAAGAGTTCTTCTTAACTCGATGGGAAGAGTGATACGTCCGAGTTCGTCAAGTTTTCTTACAATACCAGTGCTTTTCATGTGAACCTCCAATCGTATAAAGCATGTCGATATGTCAAAAAATTCTGAAAGTTGATATATGCGACGAGCAAATGTTGTAATTGATTATCGCAATGTTACCATATTTCGTAAATATTGTCAATATTCGCGAGTAGAAATAAGACCATTATCATGGAAACAGTTTGGGTGAGAAACGCAGGATAATTCCTTCTGCCGGCTTGCTTTTTTTGGGAGCTTATGTAATAATATTGGAAATTTGTAATAGCAGTATTTTAGTGAAACGTCGATTTGTCTGATCATTAAAGATATAGTGGAGAATAATAAACGGGAGAGGAGAATACAGAGTATGGAAAACAAAGAAATCGTTACAGAAGAAACCGTGGAGGAAGTTGCGGAAGTGATTCCGTCAATGGATGAATTTGCGGACGAGCTTGAAAAATCGTTTCACAAGCATATGCCGGGCGATATCGTATCCGGGCCGGTAATCGGTATCTCAGATAGTGAAGTAATTGTGGATCTGGGTTCTTATGCAGAGGGAATTATCAAACTGGAGGAGCTGAGTAATGATCCCAGATTCTCTATCAAGGCGGATATTGCCATCGGAGAGATTGTAAGCGCAACCGTATTGCGCGAAGATAGGGAAGGTAATCTGCTTCTGTCCCGGAAAAAAGCAGATGATCTGCTTGCTTGGGAAGCGTTAGAGAAGATGAAGGAAGAAAAGACTGTGTGCAAGGTGAAGGTTGCGGAAGCGGTAAAAGGCGGTGTAACTACCTTCCTGAAAGGAATCCGTGCTTTTATTCCGGCATCTCAACTGGCGATGAACTATGTAGAGGATGTTACCGGATTTGTCGGAAAGGAATTGTCCGTAGTAGTGATTACGGCAGACGAAGAGGATAAGAAGCTGGTGCTGTCCGCGAAGGAAGTTGAGAAGGAGGCAGTGAAGGAATCATATAACCGCAGAGTCAACAATCTGATTCCGGGAACAGTGGTAAACGGTGTCGTAGAAAAGCTGATGCCGTTTGGTGCATTTGTACAGTTCGGAGACGGGCTCTCCGGTCTGGTGCATATTTCTCAGATCAGCGAAAAGCGTCTGAAATCTCCGGCAGAGGTGTTGAAAGAAGGCGACAGCGTTACCGTAAAGATACTGGAAGTAAAGGACGGTAAAATCAGTCTGAGCATCAAGGCTGCTGCCGAGAAAGAACCGGTGGAGGAAGAGTTGGAGGAAGCACCGTTTGAGTATTCCAGCGGCGGAGAAGCGACGACCGGACTTGCTGCGTTGTTGAAAAATATTAAGTTACAGTAATGGTGTGAAGAGATGTATGCTTTATACATCTCTTCTTTTATTTTTGTTAATATTACGAGCGATGACGGAGAACAAGACACCGGAAAGCACAGAGACAAAGGTTGCAACGATTCCTGCCATAAGGGTTGCGGTCGGATTGACGGAACCATACTGGCTGCGATAAGCAATGATATTAACCGGAATCAATTGTAGGGAAGCGATATTGATAATCAAAAAGGTGCACATATCGGTACTTGCACGGGATTTGTCGGTTTCGGGATTGAGTGCGGACAGTTCCTTCATGGCTTTTAGGCCAAAAGGAGTGGCAGCCCAGCCAAGACCGAGGAAGTTTGCAATCAGATTCGATACAATATATTCTCCTGCCGGATGGTCTTTTGGAACCCCGGGAAAGAGAAGCCGGAGCAGCGGCCGGAGAAGTTTTTCCAGACGAGCAATGATGCCCGCGGATCGGGCGATCGCCATAAGGCCGGTCCAGAACGCCATGATTCCGAGCATACTGATGCAGAGCGTGACCGCATCTTTGGCAGATTCTAGGAGCGCAGTATTGACCTGTGTGATGGTTCCGTTGATGCAACCGTAGATAAGACCAACGAGCAACATGCCTGCCCAAAGATAATTTAACATATAACCTCCCTGTTGAGAGAAGAAAAAACCGACAGAATTTTTCTGTCGGTTTTCATTTGCTTATCATAATATATGTACAATAAGTTTATTTATTCTTATGGTCAATCTTCATCTGATACATACGTTCATCGGTCGCGCGCATAATCTCTTCAATGGTGAACTTGGAAGGGTCTTGGTAAAGCACATAACCCCAGCTTGCAGAGGCCGGATAGTCCTGCGGATTGTCTCGGTTCAAGCGTTCTAATGTGTAAAGGAAGTCCTTGGCAAAGTTTTCTGCGTCCTTCTGTGTATAGCCGATACCAAAAACAGCATATTCGTCACCACCGATACGTGCGCATGGTTCACCGCCCTGTGCGGCGGCTAACAATGCCTGCCCGATACGCTTGATGGCGATATCGCCTTGTGCATGTCCGTAGGTGTCATTGATGTGTTTTAAGTCATCAAGGTCGGCTGCAAAGGAGAATAAAGACAAGCCTTCTTCACAGGCGCGCTGATATAAGTCCTCTCCACGAAGCTGGAAACCGCGTCGGTTCATCAATCCGGATAAGGAGTCATGAATATAGAGGGTATTCAGCTCATCCACGGTCTGCTGAAGCTCATCTCTTACGCGGAAAGCTTCCAATGCATTGGTAAAGTTAACAAGAAGAGGCAGCCATTCGGAAGAGTTTGCCAAACCATCTTCGTAACTGAATGCAACGTAACCATAACAGTGGCTACGATAATGAACAGAGGAGAAGTAGTACGCAAGAGGCCTATCTTCCTGCATTATAGTCGGAACCAGTTGTTTTTTTGAGAAGTTCTCAGCGGGAATGCGGGTACCTTCGTATACACCGATTTCCATATTTACCTGATCGGTAAAACCAAAGCTGTTTTCCTGATGACCACGTTCCTTCCAATCGGTGGAAAGGCAAACACAGAAAGCTTTTACGCGATTCTCCCATGCAAGGAAATCGGAGAGCTGCTGATAAAGATTCTCTGCATCCGGTGCGGACTGCAGCTCGATAGAAAGATACATGACGCGGTTGGCAAGAATCGTTTGTTGGGAACGGTTCTCGGTAATCTGCTGTCTCATGCTGCGCAGCTCGGTCTTGTTAACGGAAACACAATCGCTGGACTCACGGTAAAGGGTATAGTGGTCGCAATAGGAGGTGTGGGGAATCTCTTCTCCACGAACCATGGAGAGCAGGCAGTCAACACCCTTTGTACCCATAGAATATGCAGAGATATCTATCGTAGTCAAAGGCGGGGAGTAGGTAGCTGCATCATGGATATCGTCACAACCGCTGACACAGACATCCTCGGGAACACGAATGCCGCGTTTGTTCAGCTCGTGACATACAACGAGAGCAGAGTAGTCGTTGGCACAAACAATTGCCTCCGGAAGCTCGTCTTCCAAGTCAAGAAAATACTGCACGGCTTCTCTCGACTTAGCACGCCAGAAATCACCATGAAAGACGCGGCGTTTATCATAAATACCGTGACGCTTCATACAGTCTTCATAGCATCTCAAACGATCTTTTGCAATCTGCATCTCAGGAGTTCCGGAAAGATAGTCGATGCGGGTAAAGCCGTGTTCCGTAACAAAATGTTCCAGTACTTCGTCTAAAACATGATAGTTATCAATTGCAACACAGGGAATAAAACCAAAATCTTCATTCAGAGATATGGCAGGACAGGAAGCCTTTTCACAAAGTTGTTTAATCTGTTGTATCTGTTCTTCAGGAAAATATCCGGGATTGGCAGCAAAAATAAGACCATCCAATTGGTTCACATCTGCCAGTTCAAAGATATTTTGTTCTGCACGGTCAAAGATAGGATCGTTGTAAGAGGTGTACATAGAAAAAATAGCTACATTGATATCATTTTCCTTTGCACGCTCAACAACGCCGCGGCATAATTCAGACTGGAACGATTCATCAAAATGATCCGTGATAAACAATCCGATGGTTTTTCTTCTGTTGCGAAACATAAAGGCCTCCTTCATCTGCTATAAACGATGCTGTTTCCTTTTTTTCCTGTCTTTTTGATGACACCGATGTGTGCGAGAATATTCAGCATGACACCGGCAATTGCTTTATTACAACGAAGCTTCTGCTTCAGGTCGGTACTGGTAAATTCGTCGGGGAGGTCCGACGGCAGTAATTGTGCAAAGTCGGACATGGTTTCCAAAGTAACAATCTCATACAATTCTGTAGGAATGCCGTCGTTCCGGGTAGAGCCTTTTTTCTTATCCTTGCTCCAGCCGTTCAGCAGACGGTATTCTTCGACATCCAGTAAAACAATATGGAATCGAAGGTGTTCGTTTGGAAGAAACATCTTAATGCGGTAGAGCTCCGGGAAGATGGAGAATGCCGTTCCGACTTTTGGAGATTTTCTCGGTTTGCTGACCTCGCCTGTGTCTTCATTGACCCAGCGAAGCCACTTTAGGTGCGTGACCGGATAAACAATGGTAACCGGATAGAGCGGTAAAAATGCTTCGAGCTTTCTTCGAAGCTTATAAAAGCCACGTGTCTGAATCTCGATGATTTCTTGCCCGGTAAAAATATCTGCGACAAAACCGGCGATTTTCTGCTCTTGTTTGGAGATATCCGGTTCGTAATAATATTTCAGTACGGCATGGATGGTCTTTTCCTGTAAGGTTCCGACTCCGTTCTCCGTACGGATTCCGCTTACGACCTCATCACAGAGGGTGCGGAACTGTTGTCTATTATACTCTGAAACAAGCAACTTTGTGCCTCATTTCTCACATTAGCCAAGCTTTTGCATGTGAATTTATTCACAAAGTGGGCTGACGATAAACCCACGCATATATTTTAGCATACAACAGCATATTTGACGAGTCCTAATTTATCTGGTTTAGGCTAAAATTTTAAGATGTTTCGTTGGATGCAGGGTTGACAACTGTGGGTCAGCCACGTAAGCTTAGTAATAATAAAATCAGAAAAAGAGTGCTGTATGTATGAGATAAACTGTGCTCGGAAGAGGGAGTATGAGCGATAAGAAAGGATATAAGGAAACAGCAAAACGATTAGCGGCATATATCAAAGAGTCACCGACGGCATATCATGCGGTGGCAGCAGGGATTAAACGGTTGGAGGCAGCCGGATTTACCGAGTGGACGCCGCTTGTGGCAGATGCTGTGAAGCCGGGGGCGAAGTTCTGGTACAGTCCGTATCCGACCTGCTTGTTTGCATTTGCGATTGGAACCAAGGAAGGAACGCTGAAGCTGGCGGGTGCACACACGGATTCCCCGTGCTTTCATATTAAGCCGAACCCGGATTGTCCGCAGCAGTTGTATCTGCGTCTGAATACGGACATCTACGGTGATCCGATTCATAATTCCTGGCTGGACCGTCCGCTCTCTATCGCGGGCAATGTTGCGCTGCGTGGCAAAGAGAGTGTGATGCCGAAGCTCGAATTGGTAGACCTCAAAGCACCGGTGCTTACGATACCGAATCTTGCAATTCACATGAACCGTGATGCGAACAAGGGGCACGAATGGAATCCACAGACAGAACTCCTGCCGCTCTTGGGCATGAAGGATGAGAAGGAAAAGGATGCCGGATTTGTGAAGTTCCTTTCCAAGAAATTGAAGGTAAAGGCAGAGGATATTCTGGACTTTGATTTGTTCGTATATAATACCGAGGAGGCGTTGTTTCAGGGCATGAACGAGGAGTTTCTGTCCGCGCCGCGCCTTGACAATCTGACCTCCTGCTTTGCATTGATTGAAGCAATGACCAAAATAGAAGATGCGAACGGTATCAACGTGATTGCATTGTACGACAATGAAGAAATCGGAAGTCTGACCGCGCGTGGCGCAGATTCGAGAACGCTTCCAATGTTGCTGGAGAACATCTATGAAGCGCTTGGAAAGTCTCGCAGCGAGATGAATGCGGATATTCTGGCAGGCACCTTATTGTCTGTCGACGTTGCCCATGCTCTGCATCCGAACTTTGTGGGCAAGAACGACCCGACGAACTTTGCACTCATGAATGAGGGTGTAGTGTTCAAGCTCAACAGCAATCAGAAGTACATTAACAATCTGGAGACACTGGCGCGTTTGGAGCTTTTGTGTGAGAAGGAGCAGATTCCGTATAAGAAGTACGTGAATCGCTCGGATGTTGCCGGTGGCGGCACGATTGGCAACCGCATAGCGTCACATCTTCCGATGTGTGGACTGGATATGGGCGTTCCGCTTCTGGCGATGCATTCGGCTCGTGAGATGATGGGTGTGAAGGATCAGGAGGCGCTGGAACGTCTGGTGCGAGCGTTCTTCCGAATTGACAATAATTGAGAGCTTGTGCTATACTTCTATGAATGTATGAGGAGAAGTTGAGTGCAATTTCTCAAAGAATAATGTTCTGGGAATGGAGCGAATTATGGAAAAGAAACCGTATTATATTTCAACTGCGATTGCCTATACTTCGGGCAAACCGCATATTGGTAACACATATGAGATTATCCTTGCTGACAGTATCGCAAGATACAAGAGAATGCAGGGTTATGAGGTATATTTCCAGACCGGTACGGACGAGCACGGTCAGAAGATAGAGGAAAAGGCAGCAGCTGTCGGTATAACACCGAAGGAGTTCGTAGATGATATTGCCGGTCAGGTGAAGGCGATCTGGGATAAGATGAACACTTCTTATGATAAGTTCATCCGTACGACGGATGCGGATCATGAGCTCCAGATTCAGAAGATTTTTAAGAAGCTCTATGATCAGGGCGATATTTACAAAGGATATTACGAGGGTATGTATTGTACTCCTTGCGAGTCGTTCTTTACTTCTTCCCAGTTGGTAGATGGCAAGTGTCCGGATTGCGGACGTGACTGTAAGCCGGCGAAGGAGGATGCTTATTTCCTGAAGCTTTCGAAATATGCGGACCGTCTGATTGAGTATATCAATACGCATCCGGAGTTCATCCAGCCGGAGTCCCGTAAGAATGAGATGATGAAGAATTTCCTTCTTCCGGGTCTGCAGGACCTCTGTGTATCCCGTTCCACCTTCAAGTGGGGTATTCCGGTAAGCTTTGACGAGAAGCATGTTGTATATGTATGGATTGATGCACTCAGCAACTACATCACCGGTCTTGGCTATGATGTAGATGGCAATCATGGTGATAAGTATAAGAAGTTCTGGCCGGCAGACCTGCATCTGATTGGTAAGGATATCGTGCGTTTCCATACGATATACTGGCCGATCTTACTGATGGCACTGGATCTTCCGCTTCCGAAGCAGGTATTCGGTCATCCGTGGCTGCTATCGAACGGCGGCAAGATGAGTAAATCCGTTGGTAACATCATGTATGCGGATGACTTGGCAGAGCTGTTCAGCGTGGATGGGGTTCGTTATTTCGTATTGCATGAGACTCCGTTTGAGAATGACGGTGTGATTACGTATGATCTTCTGGTAGAGCGTATCAACTCTGACCTTGCGAACACTCTTGGTAATCTGGTGAACCGTACGATCTCTATGACAAACAAGTATTTTGACGGTATGGTAACGAATGCAGGTGTTGCAGAGGAGCCGGATTCCGAACTGATTGCTATTGCAAAGGAAGTAAAAGCAAAAGTTGCAGAGAAGATGGAAGGTCTGCATATCGCAGATGCGATGACCGAGTTGTTTGTGCTGTTCAAACGTTGTAACAAATATATTGATGAAACGATGCCGTGGGTATTGGCAAAGGATGAGGCGAAGAAGGATCGTCTTGCGACGGTACTCTACAATCTGACTGAGTGCATCTGCATCGGTGCAGAGCTTCTGTTCCCGTTCCTTCCGGAGACTTCGGATCGTATCTTAGCGCAGTTAAATACCTCCCACAGAAGCTACGAGGAATTGGATCAGTATGGTCTGTATCCGTCCGGCAACAAGGTTACCGATAAGCCGGAACCGTTGTTCGCAAGACTGGATGCAAATGAAATCGCAAAGAAGGTTGAAGAGATGCATCCGGCGGTAGCTGCACCGGAAGAAGAAAAAGAAGATGTTATCGACATCGAAGCAAAGCCGGAAATCAGTTATGATGATTTTGCCAAGCTGCAGTTCCAGGTGGGTGAGATTATCGAGTGTAAGGCAGTGGAGAAGTCGAAGAAGCTGCTCTGTTCTCAGGTTAAGATTGGTAGTCAGGTAAAGCAGATTGTATCCGGTATCAAGCAGCAGTACAGCCCGGAAGAGATGGTTGGTAAGAAGGTTATGGTTCTGGTGAACCTGAAGCCTGCGAAGCTTGCCGGTATCCTTTCCGAAGGTATGCTTCTGTGTGCAGAGGATGCAGAAGGAAATCTTGCTCTTGTAAGTCCGGAGAAACCGATGCCGGCAGGAGCGGAAATCTGTTAATACACAAAATTCGAGGTGTCGTACAGCGGCACCTCTTTTTTGGCTTTTCTCTTGAGGTTCCGCATTTTTCATTGCAGAAAATGCAGAAACTCAAGTTTTGTCATCTATTGAATTCGCAAAGAAGAAATAGTATACTAATCCCAGTATTACTTATGGGAGGATACAAGATGAATTTTACGGCAATTACCGAGTATTTAGATTCCCTTGCCGCTCGCGGCATTCCGTCGGTTGACTGTATTATCTACAAGGAGCATGAACAGATTTACCGTCATATGAACGGCACCACGGATGCAGAGCGCAGCAAAGCGATTCAGGGGAACGAACAATATCTGATGTTTTCCATGACGAAGATTCAGACTATGACGGCTATCATGCAGCTGATCGAACAGGGAAAGCTTTCCCTCGAAGACGAAGTCGGAAACTATCTTCCGGCATACAAGAACCTCACCGTTGAGACAGAGGACGGCGTAGAACCGCTTACCACACCGATGAAGCTCAAGCACCTGCTCTCCATGCAGTCCGGACTTGACTACGACCTTGACCGTCCGGGTATCAAGCGTGTTCTCGCAGAGAAAGGTGCTGCTGCCACTACAAGAGAGTTGGTTGACGCATTTGTTGAGACTCCGCTGAAGTTCGTACCCGGTGAGCATTTCTGTTACAGCTTAAGCCATGACGTTGCTGCTGCCATCGTTGAAGTTGTCTCCGGAATGAGCTTTGGTGAATATCTGAAGAAAAATATCTGGGGACCTTTACATATGAACGACACCTTCTTTGCAAAGCCGATGAACGATCTGCCTCGTTTGGCAACCCAGTTTATCTGCAACGAACAGGGCATCGTTCCGATGGATCAGTCCTGTAACTATCAGCTCTCCGAAAGTTACGAGAGCGGTGGCGCCGGACTGATTAGTACTACCGAGGACTATATCCGTTTCGGGGATACACTTGCCTGTGGCGGCATCAGCAAGGATGGCGTACGCATCCTGAAACCGGAAACCATCGAATTGATGAAGACGAATCTGCTCGGTCCGGTCTCTCGCGAAGAGATTGCCCGTAACATGGGCCGTACCGGTTACGGTTATGCCTGCGGGGTACAGGTTCTGCTTGAGCCGGAGCTTCTGAACTCTCCTGCACCGGTCGGACTTTTCGGCTGGGATGGTGCAGCCGGAAGTACTCTTATCATGGATACCAAGTCAAAGATTTCCTTGGTCTACACCATGCATGTAAGAAACTGTGGCTTTGCTTACGGTGAAGTTCATCCGACGTTACGTGATTTATTATTTAAATAAACTATAATTACAAAATGCAGGTTCATACTGCCCTCGGTCAGAATGAGTCTGCTTTTTGTAACCGAATACTCAAACTAAACCAATAGTATGCAATCAAAACGGAAAGGATTTAATATGGATAAAATGCCTCAAATCGTCATGCTGAACGACGGCAGCAAAGCTTGGGAAAATGAATTTGAAACCTTCAGTGCAACCGTATATATGCCCAAGTGC
>JAZSIB010000007.1:0-3714 GCA_045533585.1 Lachnospiraceae bacterium
TTCCTTGAACTCCGCAATACTAATGCTGACACCGGATACCGCATCGGTCTTTCCCTGATCATCCGTTACCAACCCGCTTAAGCTCTGATGTTCGATCACATAATTCTGTACTGCATCTGCCTGATCCGCCCAGATCAAACCGTCTTCCGTCATAATATATTCGCCTTTAATGGACAATTCCCGCTTTCCGTTTCCGGCTGCATCAAACGAATCCCAGAGAATCTCAGTAATCTCACCATTTGTGATTACCATGGTTACTTTACTCTTATACCCACCGGACTCTTCTCCTTCTGCCTGATACACGCCGTCCATACGTTGTACCGCTTCACCGAGATTTCCTGCTGCAGTATTTTCATTTTCCTCTTCCTGCTGTGGCTCATTGCTTTCCGTTCCGTCCTGTCCCGGCTGCACATTCCCGGCTTTTCCTGTTCCGCTTAACGCAAGACTTCCTGCGATTGCTTTTCCTGCTCCGTTTCCATCTGTCTGACCCGAAAGTCCAATCGGAAGTTCCTTTCCCTTAAACTGGTTCAGAAAGCTTCCTTCCATAATCTTTCCTCCAAGCTCCGGTGTCTCATCCTGCGAGAGAATCTGCAGGTCAAGCAGTTCGTCCCCGTCCTTCTCAATTCGTACCTTCGTCTCAATATCACTCTTATAGCCGGGCACCGTCACAAAGACATCATACGCCTCCAACTCACCGTCCTCATCCGGAATCATATAGGCTTTCGTAATCCCCTTGTCCGCATACTTGGATACGTCCATTTCCTCGCCTTCGTTACGGTTCATCACATTCCGAAGGATTACCACCAGTACAAGCGCCACCACTGTAAGAACCGCAAATATCGTTACAACTATACCGCTTTTTCTTCTTTCCACTCCAATCACCATTCCTTTCTCTAATACCTGTTTGGGCTTGACAGCCCTATTTGCCCTCGCTACAATGACCGTAAACCGACGTTCACAAACCGAACAAAGCTCGGTTATAACTATAGGAAATCGAGGCAATATTATGATATATAGCATTTTCCGTAAATGCTCCCGTTATACAAAAAAATCAGCGTTTTTATTGTTAAATGAAGAAAAAATGCTTGCAACAAAATCAAAAAACAATTGTGTAAACAGTCATAAGCGGTTTCGTACCGCATTTGTTATCCTATTGACCGCTGCACTCACTCTGCTGTGCACCGCCTGTAGCACAACAAAAACTCCGACTCCGGTAAGTCAGAGTGCCTTTTATCTAAATACCGTTGTTACGATTACCTTATATGATGGTAGTGACCCGGCACTCATTACGGAATGCTTTGACCTCTGTCGCCACTACGAACAGGAATTCAGCCGCACGTCGGAATACAGTGCTTTGTACCGGCTCAATCATGACACTGCACCCGAGCGTCAGCTTAGCGAAGACCTGCAGTCGCTGATTGCAACCGGTCTCACTTATTACGAACGTTCCAATGGTCTTTTTGATATTACCGTTGCTCCCCTCTCGGACCTCTGGCAGTTTTCTTCTTCGAATCCTGCCGTTCCGGACGAAGCAGCTCTTTATGAAGCGTTGCATCATGTGGATGCCTCTAAGCTGAGCCTGAACGGTGATATTCTGCACTATGAAGACCCTGCTGTTCAACTCGACCTCGGCGGAATTGCTAAGGGATATATCGCAGACCGTCTGAAAGAATATCTTATCGGTCAGGGCGTTACTTCAGCCCTCATTGACCTTGGCGGCAATATCCTCTGCGTCGGCGCCAAGCCGGACGGCAGCCCGTTCCGTGTCGGCATCCGCGAGCCCTTCGCACCGCAAGGAACTTCCATCGCTGTCGCAACCGTTACGGACCTCTCCGTCGTTACTTCCGGCGTCTACGAACGCTGCTTTACGGAAGGAGACATCCTCTATCATCATCTGCTTGACCCGAAGACCGGGTATCCGTTCAATACCGGTCTGAACTCCGTGTCTATTATCAGTGAAGCTTCCGTGGACGGCGATGCACTGAGTACCGTTTGTTTTGCTCTCGGCATAGAAAAAGGCATGGAGCTGATTAACTCCATGCCGGATGTATATGCTGTATTTGTTACGGAGAATAACGAATTGGTTTATTCTGAAGGAGCGGAAGCGTTCTTCGCTAAATAATTAGTAATAACCCGATATTTCTTATCAGACCGGTCTTGAAGAAACCGTATTTTAACACATTGATTCTTCGCCGCATAAAGCTCTGCTGCGACAGAGTGGCAAAGGCTTCGATTACCTTTATCTTCTCCTCAGTCAAATCTTCACCGTATATCGTAAGAAATTCTGCTGCCTGCTGTTGTGTTGCGAGCAGCATTTCTTTTTGCTTTTTCAGCGAAAATAGACGCTGCCTCACATAGGAAGTGAACTTCTGGACACCGACTACATTATCACCATGCTGACAGTAAGACAGCGTTTTCCGATTCAGATAAGACATTCTTCCGAAGCTCGTTGCCAGCAATGCCATCCACCAGTCATGGTAGCGTGCCTGCTCCGGCACTTCAGTAAGAAGCTGTACCAGTTCTTCATTCATCAAGGAAGTACAGCCGATGCATTTGTTCTCAGCCAGAATCCGTGCCGTGCTGACTGCATATGGATTCAGCTTGTTCTGTTCAATAAAGGACGGCGCAATCTCTTCTCCGTTCGCATCGGTCACAACCGCATCCGTGAATACCAGAAGCGGTGTATCGGAGCCGTATTTCTTCTCTAACTTACGCATTGCCTTTTGCACCATGGACAACTTTTCCGGATACCAGATGTCATCCTGGTCACAGAACATGAAGTAGTTTCTGCCTGCTGCCCGTTCCTTTCTCTCAGTATCGTCTGCTTGCACCGCACGCAGCGTCGTCGCTTCTTTTTCCTTCACTTCTTCATAAACCGTCTTCAATCCATTCAGAAAATTTCGGGTGCAACCAAGATTGTGTTCATTGACGCTGACCTTAATCCGGTTCGGACACATGGTCTGATATTCCTGCAGAATCTCTGCTGTCGCATCGGTAGAACCATCATCAAATACATGCAGGCAGAAATCCTCATACGACTGCAGAATCGAATCTAACTGCCGTCTGAGGTACATCTCTCCGTTATAAGTTGCTAGTATGATATGAATCTTTGCCATGTTTTTACCTTTCAACTCCACTTTTCGAACTTGTGTTCTGTGTTAAAATATGGTACAATACTTTTAGTAGCAATTTGCTACCGGCAATCGTGTACAGGTTGGTTGGCCTTCATTCTACATAGAATGGAGGTGATGCTTATGCAGAACAATTTCAAGTTTAAGGATTTGATGTCCTTTGGAATGTTTCTCTTAGCACTACTGACATTCATTTATTTGATTTGTCATTAGAACAACAAAAACCTTCCCTGTACTTTGACCGGTTAGGGAAGGTTTTTTCCATTAACTAGGCCAACCACTCTGTGGCGATTGCCTTTTCTAATTACATTATAGCAAAATTCAAATTAATTACAACTGTTTTTTCATCAATCGGTACAGTCACCATCTAATTCGGTTTGAATCAAAGAACCTTCGACACATAAAACCCATAGATTGGTTTCCCCACAAATTCTTTTTTCACACTTACTCCACGCATGATTGCAGGACAAACACCATACCCAAGTGCATACCACATCGGGATAGCCTCTGCTTTATCATCGGAGCTCCACGACCTTATCTGGCGGTATCCATAGGCTCTCGCCCACTCTTCCGTCATGGAAAG
>JAZSIB010000031.1:0-3528 GCA_045533585.1 Lachnospiraceae bacterium
ATATCGGTATCGACCGGGATGAAGCGGCGATTGCAGCCGGAAAGCAAAGACTTTCTGAGTTTGATGCTAAAGTCAGTATCGTGAGACGGAATTATTCTTCTGCACCGGCGATACTGAAGGAATTGAATATAGATAAGGTTGACGATATTATGCTTGATCTTGGAGTTTCCTCCCATCAGTTGGATGTGGCAGAGAGAGGGTTCTCCTATATGGCGGATGCACCGCTGGATATGCGGATGGACAAGCGTCAGAGCAGAACGGCATATGATATTGTCAACGATTACAGTGAACATGAGCTGGCACGCATCATACGGGAGTATGGAGAAGATAAATTCGCTCAGAATATTGCAAAACATATCGTAGCGATGCGGCAGAAAAAGCCGATTGAAACCACCGGGGAGTTGAACGAAGCGATTCGGGCAGCCATCCCGATGAAGATACAGAAGACATTAGGACATCCCTCAAAGCGGACTTTTCAAGCCATCCGCATCGAGCTGAACGAGGAACTGGAAGAATTGAGAACCGCATTGGAGAGTATGATTGATTTGCTGAATCCGGGCGGAAGGTTCTGCATCATCACCTTTCATTCCTTAGAAGACCGCATGGTGAAGACGATGTTTAAGCAGGAAGAATCACCGTGCACCTGTCCTCCGGAATTTCCGGTCTGTGTCTGTGGTAAGAAACCAAGAGTAAAGATTATTACGAAGAAACCGATTCTTCCGTCTGAGACGGAGCAGGAGATAAACAGCAGAGCCAGAAGCGCGAAGCTGAGAGTGTTAGAGCGTATCTGAGAACAGTAAGTTTTCGAAATGGAGTGGAACATGGCAACGTATCCGAGTAATTACCAACGTAAGAAAACGATATATTGGAATGACGGAAGTACGGCAAGAGTGCTCTATCCGGACGAACAGGACAAGCAGTACCGTGATTACGGCAATACTGCGCCAAAGGCAGAGCCGGTACGCGAAGCTGCACCGAAGAAGCAGGAGGTACAGCGCCCTGATAAACTTCCGCAACAGACGCCGAAGCAGGAAACCAAGACAAGAACTTATGCGAAGCCGCGGATTGACCACAATATCGGATTTTTCTCGATGTGTATTCTGCTTGCAGCAATTCTTGTAACCCTGTATACTTGTTTTATGTATCTGAAGGTGCAGTCTGAGACTGTTGTGATTACCAAGGAGATCCGCCAGTTGGAGAGCGAACTGGAGAGCCTGCAGGATAGAAACGAAGCAGCAGCGAACGAAGTGTTGGATGCCGTGAATCCGGATGAGATGTACCGGATCGCAGTACAGGAACTTGGCATGGTATATCCGAACAAGAACAGAACCGTATATTATCAGAGCGCTGATGATGGTTATGTAAGACAGTTCGGTGATATGCCAAAGGCGGACAAGCTTGAGATGTTAAAGATGATGATGCGCTGAGCGCGAGTGTATGATGGATAAGAAAAGAAATAAAAAAACCAATAACTCCTCTAAAAATAAAAAATTCACGCACAAAATGCAAGCAAATTTATTGCTTGTATTTTGTGTTATTGCGGTTGTTTTGATGGCACTGTGTATCCGGATAGCATACATCGGTATGTCAGACGGAGAACGGTACAAGAAAAAAGTATTGGAGCAGCAGTCATATGTCTCTTCCGAGATTGCGTATGAACGCGGCTCAATATACGACCGTAAGGGACAGGTTCTTGCGCGGAACGAAAAGTATTTTAACGTCGTACTGGACCCAAAGGTTGTGCTTACCTATGATATGTATCTGAAGCCGACCAAGCAGGCTCTTGCGCAGGTATTCGGCTATCCGGAGGAGATGATTCAGAAGATTCTGGACGAGAATCCGACCAGTCAGTATTATATTCTGGAAAAACTGGTGAGCGTGTCCAAGGTACAGGCATTTGAAAATCTTCAAAAGAACAATACGAAGATTAAGGGTGTGTGGTTCGAAGAAGAATATGTGAGAAGCTATCCTTACGGTTCACTTGCATCCCGTCTGATTGGCTTTACTGTCTCCGGCAACCAAGGGATTTGGGGCGTGGAGCAGTATTACAACGAAGAACTGAATGGAACGAACGGACGTATCTATGGGTATTATGACGAGGAACTGAACCTTCAGAGAACCGTAAGAGAGGCGGTTGACGGTAATTCGCTGAGATTGACTTTGGACCTGAATGTCCAGACCATTATCGAACGTTATGCGACGGAATTCCGTAAGAATGTCGGATGCAAGAATATCGGCATTATTGTGATGAATCCAAACAATGGTGAGATACTCGGCATGACCTCGAACGAGGAGTATGATCTGAACAATCCGCGTGACTTAAGTGCATGGTATACGGAAGAAGAACTGGCAGTGATGACAGAGGAAGAAAAGTACAACGCCTTGAATCAGATCTGGCGTAACTTCTGCGTCAGCGATACGTATGAGCCGGGGTCTACCTATAAACCGTTTACGATTGCAGCGGCATTGGAAGAGAACATGATTCGTTATGAGGATAAGTATGATTGTACCGGATACCATGAGGTAGGCGGCTGGAAGATATCCTGTGCGAACCGGTACGGACATGGTCTGATATCCCTGACGGAATCCATCATGAAGTCCTGCAACTGTGCTTTGATGGACATTGTTGATATACAGGGAAGAAGCTGTTATCACCGTTATCAGGTGAATTTCGGCTTTGGTGACATGACTGGCATCGATATCCCGGGTGAAAGCAAGGGTATTATCTGGGAGGAAGATAAGCTGAATGTAACAGAACTTGCAACGGCAAGTTTCGGTCAGTCCTTTAACGTATCCATGATACAGATGGCGGCTGCATTCTCGGCCTTAGTAAATGGCGGTAATTATTATCAGCCGCATGTCGTAGCATCTATTGTGGATTCGGAAGGCGTGACGGTAAAGGAGAACGAACCGTTGCTTGTCCGAAAAACAGTATCGGAAGCTACTTCGGAATTTTTACGGGAAGCATTCTATCAGACGGTAGAAGGCGGAACGGCTTCTAAGGCAAAGGTAAGCGGTTATCTGATTGGTGGCAAGACCGGTACAGCACAGAAGCTTCCGCGTGATGCGAAAAAATACGTGGTATCTTTTATCGCTTGTGCTCCGGTTAAGACACCGGAGGTGGTGACTTATGTGGTAATCGACGAACCGTACGACGAAGAGTATAGCGCAAGCAGCCATTATGCCACTACGATTACCGCCGATATTATGGAAGAGATTCTTCCGTATCTTGGCTGCTATCCGGAGGGTGAAATTGATTATGCAGTTCGTTTTCCGCAGGTTTTGGACCCTTCACAGACCGATGAAGAAAATACCGATGCAGTTCCCGTAATGGAATAAATCATGCATAGACGGTGTTTCAAAGCAATAGAATAAACTGATTCCGTTATGGCAGGTTTATGTGAAGCGTTACGGGGAATTTCGTAAAAAAACATTGTTTTATGTGCTGATCGGAATTGTTGTCGTTGCAGCGGTGCTGGTCGGAAGATTGTTCTGGTTGATGGTAATACATAAGGATGAATATGAGTA
>JAZSIB010000197.1:0-5420 GCA_045533585.1 Lachnospiraceae bacterium
ATGCTTCGTGTTACCACCCCAAATTCACTTATGCCTCACGGCATAAGCCTTATCAACTACGGATGAGAAATGATTCATCGATAGTCTATCACGATAACGGGTGAACCCGTCGTAGCCTAGGCGGTATCGCTTCGGTACGCATACCCGTGTCAATGTTCAACTGTTCCTTCTGTACCTGCTCGCACCAACGCAGGCTCTCTGTGACATATCTAACAGTCTACTCTTCTCTTCTTTGCTTTTGCGGAATTGTAACATGTTATTTTGGATTTGGCAAGAGGTTAAATGTTTTTTTTGAGTTTTAATTCCAGGGCTTCCTGTAAAATCTGTGAAAAGTTGAAATTTAATTTCTCTGCTTCTTCGTTGAGCCATTCCGGTAAGGTTACATTTTTCCGTACCGAGCGTTTGCTGAATTTTTTGCGATATTCTAAGGTGTCTCCGACAATATAATTAACAAATTCGTTTTCGGAGAGAGAAATATCTGAGCGGCTGGAAGGTTCAGGGATAAGGCGGTTGTCTGCTTCATACTCGTACAAGGTTAACGATAAAGCATCCTGCGCCATCTCGATAGCATGTTCCAGATTATCGCCGCAAGTATAGCAACCTTCCAGGTCACGGAATTCTACCGAATAGGAACCGTCTGCTTCTTGAGTAAATACGGCCGGATATACATACTTGGTCATGGAGTCTCCTTTTTAGCTATTGATATAAATATAGTTTCCAAAATATGAGTTCTTATAATTTATGAAAGAAGTATGAGAACATTACAGCCCTGCATCTTCTTTTATTTTCTTTAGTGTTCCGTTTGGGATTTCTTGTGATTGGTGCCTTGGTACAGTAAACTTTTTTCCTGTAATCTGGCTGAACCAGATATCGTGACTTCGCCCGTGTCGTATCAATTGACAACGGTTTCTCCTGAGTAGTTTAACTAACTCAGATACCTTCAAATTACTTGCAGACCTCCTTTGATGCGTATTAGTGCGTGTTATCTGCCATATTATATGCGCATAAATGCGTATTGTCAAGAGGTGGGAAATATGTCTTGCATGAAGATTGCTAATATGATATTTTATATCAAATAATTTCGTCACGAAAGTGAGGATAGCCGGTTGGGCAATTATGTGCCGCGACGGTATAAAGTGTAACGATGGACAAGTGAGAATGTTTTCGGAAAGGAGAGGAAGATGAGTAAGCGCATTGAAATTGTGAGTTCTTTTTATAATGAAGTGAATGAGGACGAGAGACTGAATCGTAACCGTTGCGGGCAGTTAGAATATGCGACGACGATGGAGTACATTCACCGTTATGCCAAGGCGGGCGCAAAGCTGTTGGAAATCGGAGCGGGCACCGGACGGTATTCCATTGCTCTTGCAAAAGAAGGCTATGAAGTGAGTGCAATCGAACTGGTTGAGCAGAATTTTGAGGTATTGAAGCAGAACGGCAGCGGAATTTCGAATCTGCAGGCGTTTCAGGGCGATGCGCTGGACTTGAGCCGGTTTGCCGATGAAACCTTTGATGTTACCTTGGTGTTCGGACCGATGTACCACCTGTATGAGCCGAAAGATGTGCATAAGGCGTTGGATGAAGCAATCCGGGTGACCAAGAAGGACGGTGTGGTGCTGGTGGCGTTCCTCTCGGTGTATGCGATTCTTTATAACAACTATCTGCAGGGCAATCTGAGGGATGGGCTGGAAGAGAACTTTACAGAAAGCTATGAGATACGGCATTTTGAGGAGCAGCTGTTTACCGGATATGATGTGACAGAATTTGAGCAGTTGTTTGCAGAAAAGCCGGTGCAGAAGCTTGCGGTTGTCGGTGTGGACAGTGTGCTTGAACTGGCGCAGGAGCGCAGTGATTTTGTGATGTCAGATGAAGAGTTTGCAGCGTTTGTAAGGTATCATCTGAATTTCTGTGAGAAGCGGGAACTGCTTGGAGGGTCGAGCCATCTGCTGTATATTTGTAAAAAGGGATGAAATAAGTAAAAATAATAATGAAGGAAAGGAAGTAAACATGAAACTTTGCATTGCAACAGCTCCATGCAGAGTCTGAGGAGACTGCATGGAGGAACAACGACAGTTGTCATCCTCAGGCTTTGCTTTTGTTGAATTTCAAAAATAAAATGAAACGGAGCAAAGAAATGAATCGAATAAAAAAGAAAGAATTACATGAGTTAAGAGACTTTCTGATACTTTGGAGTACCCAGAGCGCGTCGCAGCTTGGCAGCAGTATCACGGCATTTGCACTGACCTTATGGCTGTACGAGAAGACAGGTTCTTCATTAAGTACGGCGGCACTTACGATATGTTCTTATGCACCCTATGTACTGATGAGTATATTTGCAGGAGCTTTGACAGACCGGTTTGACAAAAAGCGGACCATGCTTAGCTGTGATGTGTTTGCAATATTGTGTACCATTATCGTATTGGTATTATTTCGGACGAATCGCTTGATGGTATGGCATCTGTATGTTCTGAATGGGGTTTCCGGATTGATGAATACCGTGCAGCAGCCTGCCTCTGAGGTTGCGATGACGCTTATCATTCCGGAGAAGTACTATCAGAAGACGAGCGGGCTTCGTTCGTTGTCAAGATCCCTGATATCAATATTGAATCCCCTGATTGCTACTGCATTGTACTCGATTGCGGGACTTAATCTTGTAATAGCGATTGATATCGGAAGCTTTGCAGTTGCATTCGTGGCACTTTGGTTCTTTATCCGCATTCCGGAAAGCCGGGGGAAACAGGATGAAGATGTACTGAATCTTGCAAAGGAAGGACTTGCGTTTCTGAAGAAAACACCGTTGATTATGACACTGATTGTCTTTATGTCCGGTGTGAATCTGGTCGCGTCGGCCTTTGATGCAACGCTGCCCGGTTATGTGCTTCCGAATCCTAGAGGGGGTTCTGCAGTTCTTGGAATCGTTACATCCTGTGCCGGGATTGCTATGATTATCGGGAGTCTGATAGTGTCTGTTTTACCAAAACCAAAGGACAGAGTAAGGGTCATCTATCTGACAATGCTATTCTCGCTGGGGAGTGAGAATTTCCTGTTGGCATTTTCCAGAGAACCGGTATTGTGGTGCATCGGTCAGATTATCGGCTGGATTCTTGTACCAATCATGAGTGCAAATCTGGATGTGATTCTCAGAACGACCATTCCGGTGGAGTTACAGGGGCGAGTTTATGCGTGCCGTAATACGTTTCAGTTTTTTACCATACCAATCGGTTTGTTCTTGGGTGGGTTTATGGTAGATAATGTGTGCGAGCCATTTATGAGTACATATGGGGACCTTCCGGGATTAACAGCATTGTTTGGAACCGGCAAGGGTTCCGGTGCCGCACTTATGATGTTTATACTGGGTGCGTGCGGAAGTCTCATCTGTGTCATTACCGGCAGGAGATTGAAGAAGTATCATTACGAAGAAACGTAGTTTTAATATTATGTATGAAAGCAGGGAGCACTGCGGTGTAGTGCTCCCTGTGTTTATAGGGTTAATCCGTACTTTGCCCTTATATCGCGCGTAACCTCATCAGCATCTTTGAAATTGCCCTGTGCTGCGTGTTCGCGGGATTCTTCTAAATTTATTCAGTAATTCGAGCTCGGATAAAGGTGCATATGGATTGGGAGTAGCTATTAATTCACTATCCACGCGTACCTGAAGTGTGCTTGCCAAGAAAACCACCTCCGTTCTAGGATAAGAATATTAAACAATCATTGCTAAGTCAATACGGTTGTAAACAAATATAACTAAATTGAGCTTCGTATAGATATTTATGATTTTGAGATTTTACTGGCATAGAAGTAATGTTATAATAAAAAAGCTATTACGGATGCGGGGAGGGAAGAAACTATGCAAGAAAAGAAAATAGAAGAAAGAATAACAGAACTGATGGCAACATGTGACCTCGGCGTCGTAACAGCCCCGATTCAGTCTGTATCCGGAGGATTCCTACACAGGATGTATTGTGTAGAGACAGAGCGCGGAACCTATGCGGTAAAGCACTTGAATCCGGAGATCATGGGGCGGGAGGGCGTGCTTGATAACTATGCGCGCGCAGAGAGTCTTGAGAAACGACTGGAAGATGCAGGGATTCCGATTGTGCCGGCAATTGCAGTGAAGGGTCAGAAGATGCAAATGGTAGAAGGCCAGTATTTCTATATCTTTCATTGGCTGGAAGGAAAGATAACGGATTGGAACCATATTTCAGAAGAGCAATGTAAGAAGGCGGGAGCGATTCTTGGACGGATACACGCAATTCAACCGGAGAATGTCGAGCATCAGGAGCCGGAGCTGAGTAGTATTGATTGGTCAGCGTATGTGTGTAAGGCACAGGAACAGAACAGTGAAATTGCAGAGTTACTGGCTGAGAATGAGTCTCTTTTATATTCGGTAGAACAGGAGATGAACAAGGCAAGAACAGCTTTGCCGGATATGAGATGCATTTCCAACGAGGATATGGACCCGAAAAATGTTATGTGGGAGAACGAAAATCCAAGGGTCATTGATCTGGAATGCCTTGATTACGGGAATCCGGTGTCGCATGTGTTGCAGCTTGCCCTGCAGTGGTCGGGAATTACGACCTGCAGTATAGATATTGGGAAGATGCTTGCATTTTTTGACGGTTATCTGAAGGCGTATGATAATTGTTTTCGGGCATACAGCAGTGTGTTCGGCGTAGCATATACCTGGGTCGAGTGGCTGGAGTATAATATCCGGAGGGCACTCGGTATGTGTGCGGATGAAGCGGAACGGGCGATGGGTATCTCAGAGGTAAGGAACACCATTGAGAGAATTAAGTACATCCGAAGCTGTGAGAAGGAGATTAAGGAGGCGTTGGATTACCGATTACGTCAGATTGAGACGGACAGATACGATAATCATGATGGAACGATATGCTATTATGAGCTTTTATTGGAAAATGATATTACCGAAGTGCCACAATTTGAGCTCCCTGAAGGGTATCGGTTTGTAACCTATTCCGATAACGACAAAGACGCATGGATTGATATTGAGCTGTCTGCAAAAGAGTTCACCTCTTATGAGCAGGGCTTAGAAGCATGGAACCGATACTATGCAACAAGATTGGATGGGCTTTCCGACAGAATGTTTTTTATTGAAACGGAAGAAGGAGAGAAGATTGCCACTGCTACCGCATTTTATGATATTTACGGGAGGGATACCTCGGATGACGGCTGGCTTCACTGGGTAGCGGTTAAGCGGGAATATCAGGGAAAAGGGTTGTCAAAACCCTTGATAACACATGTACTTAGGGTAATGAACAAGTTGGGACATGTCCGGGCAAAAATCCCGACACAGACCAACACCTGGCTGGCGTGCAAGGTTTATATGGATTTGGGATTTTTGCCACTGAAGGCGAACCTGGAACACAATTATGAGGGATGGAAAATCGTAAAGGCGTTAA
>JAZSIB010000179.1:0-10116 GCA_045533585.1 Lachnospiraceae bacterium
CGGAGCGGATAACCGTCCCTGTTTGTATTATCATATGGGACAGTGCAAGGCACCGTGTCAGGGATATATATCACAGGAGGAGTATGGCAAGGCAATTGATTCTGTGATTTCGTTCCTGAACGGTAACCGCGAGGAAATAAAGCGGGACTTAAAACAAAAAATGCAGGCAGCGGCAGAAAATATGGAATTTGAGAAAGCTGCAGAGTATCGGGATCTGCTTCTGGATGTGGAACAGTTGAAGCAACAGCAGAAAGCAACCGATACAAACGGCGTAGAACGAGATGTTATTGCCTATGCCATGGATGGGGATGAAGCGGTTGTACAGATATTCTTCATCCGTGGAGGTAAGATGCTCGGAAGAGAGCATTTCTATCTGCAGCATGTGGAATCTGATGGTGCAGAGATTATCGGCGAGTTTATCAAGCAGTTCTACTCGGGTACTCCCTATCTTCCGAAGGAATTGCTGGTGAGTGAGCTTCCCGAGGATGCGGAGCTGTTATCCGAGTGGCTTTCGACAAAGCGTGGGCAGAAGGTACGCATTTTTACACCGCTTAAGGGCAGCAAGGAGAAGTTGATTGAGCTTGCGCAGAAGAACGCGTCCATCGTCCTCGAACAAGACAGGGAGAACTTGAAGAGGGAACAGGCGAGGACTTCGGGTGCGCAGGCGGACCTTGCGGCAATCATCGGACTGGAAAAGGTGGTACGCATTGAGTCCTTCGATATATCCAATATCAGCGGGTATAGTTCGGTTGGTTCCATGGTTGTGTTTGAGAACGGAAAAAAGAAACCCAATGATTATAGAAAATTCAGAATTAAGACGGTCGTCGGACCGGATGACTATGCCAGCATGCGTGAAGTATTGACGCGGCGGTTCACCCACGGTATGAGGGAAGAACAGGAGTTGGCAGAGAAGGGAATTGACAGTGAGCTTGGAAGTTTTACGCGTTTTCCGGATCTGATTCTGATGGATGGCGGTAAGGGTCAGGTAAATATTGCGGAACAGGTGCTGACTGAGCTTGGTATCTCAATTCCGGTCTGCGGTATGGTGAAGGATGATAATCACCGGACCAGAGGTCTGTATTGTAAGGGTGAGGAGCTTCCGATCGATACGCGAACGGAGAGTTTTAAGCTGCTGACCCGGATACAGGATGAGACACACCGGTTTGCGATTGAATATCATAAGTCCTTGCGCGGTAAGGCGCAGGTGCATTCTATCCTGGATGATATTAAGGGCATCGGTACGGCAAGGCGCAGGGCGTTGATGAAATATTATGATTCACTGGAAGCGATTAAGGCGGCAGAGCCGGAGGAGCTTGCAAAGGTACCTTCGATGGACAGTCGTGCAGCCGGTCAGGTATACCGGTATTTTCATCCGGATGATACGGAGAAAAACAGTGAAGGCGTGTAATTAAGAAAAGCAACATAACATAAGGCAATGTCCGGGAGAAGGTACCGGCATGCCACAATACATAGAATGGAGAAGAGGAGATGTACACGATTACAGTAAAGGAGTTTGCAGAGAAATTTGAGTTAAAGAACAACACACCGGAGCTTGATTTGGGAAAGTTTGAAATCTCCCACAGTGAAGTGAATCGTCCGGCACTGCAGCTGGCGGGCTTTTATGATTATTTTGACAAAGCGCGTGTGCAGATTATCGGAAATGTAGAGAATGCATATATGCACCAGTTTGCAGACGAAGAACGTATCGGACTTTTGGAAAAGTTAATCAGCTTTACACCGCCGTGCATCGTGTTCTGTCAGGGAATTGACCCGGATCAGGCAGTCTGTGACATTGCGACGAAGTGTGGTGTTCCGATTCTGTCTACGGACAAGGAAACCTGTAATCTGGAGTCCGAAGCCATCCGCTGGCTGAAGGTGGAACTGGCTCCGCGTATTACCATTCACGGAGTACTGGTTGACGTGTTCGGTGAGGGCGTGCTGATTATGGGTGAGAGCGGTATCGGTAAGAGTGAGGCTGCGCTGGAGCTCTTGAAGCGCGGTCATCGTCTGGTAGCCGATGATGCGGTAGAGATTAAGAAGGTAAGTGATGAGACCTTAATCGGTACGGCACCGGAGATTACACGTCATATGATAGAGGTACGCGGTGTCGGCATTATCAATGTCAAGACCCTGTTCGGTGTAGAAAGTGTCAAGAAAACACAGTCCATCGATCTTGTAATTAAACTCGAAGAGTGGAACAAGGATAAGGAATATGACCGTCTCGGACTGGAGGAGCAGTACACGGAGTTTCTTGGAAACCGTGTGGTGTGTCACAATATTCCGATTCGTCCGGGCCGTAACCTTGCGATTATCTGTGAAACAGCAGCGGTAAATTTCCGTCAGAAGAAGATGGGATACAATGCTGCCGAAGAGTTTTACAGCCGCATCATGGCAAATATGCAGAAGAACAGACAGCAGGACTAAAAGATATAAAGGAGCAGACGTATGAAATATTGTTTTGGTATTGACCTTGGCGGAACTACCGTAAAATGCGGACTTTTTACACAGGAAGGCGAGCTTTTGGAAAAGTGGGAGATTCCGACCAACAAAGAGAATAAAGGCGAGAAGATTCCTCAGGATATTGCAGATACTATTTTGCATAAGATAGAAGAGAAGAAACTGGACAAGGCAGATGTAATCGGTGTCGGTATGGGCATTCCGGGACCGGTAAATGCCAAAGGTGTGGTGCTTGGCTGTGCAAACCTTGGCTGGGGCGAGTTCAATGTGGCAGAGAAAATGTCTGCACTTACCGGCCTTAAGTTTGTGGCAGGAAATGATGCAAATGTTGCAGCACTCGGCGAGATGTGGCAGGGTGGCGCAAAAGGTTACGAGAATGTTATCATGGTTACGCTCGGTACCGGTGTCGGTGGAGGCGTAATTGTGGACGGTCATATTGTTGCAGGCAGCAACGGAGCCGGCGGTGAGATCGGACATATCGTGGTAAATCCGCAGGAGACAGCAATCTGCGGCTGCGGCGGGCACGGACATCTGGAACAGTATGCTTCCGCGACCGGTGTGGTAAATACCGCGAAGAAGTATCTGGCAGAGTCCGAGGAAGCATCTGCGCTTCGGAGTTTTGAACCGCTGACGGCAAAGGATGTGTTTGATGCTGCAAAGGCGGGGGATGCACTGGCACTTCGCGCAGTAGATACCTTCGGAAGTTATCTGGCATTGGCACTTGGGTTTGTTGCATCCGTGGTAGACCCGGAAGTGTTTGTTATTGGCGGGGGAGTATCACGTGCCGGAGATATTATTCTGGATACCGTGAAGAAGTACTACAGCGGTAACCTGTTGTCTGCATTAAAAAATAAGGACTTCTGCTTCGCAAAGCTTGGGAACGACGCCGGAATGTACGGTAGCGTGAAGCTGTTGCTGACAGAATAGTAAAATCGCATAAAAGAATTTAGGAAAAGCCATCATTTTGCACGAAGTTTACAAACTTTTACGAATCGGTATGAAATGATGGCTTTTTGCATAGATTCATGGTATAAGTATATTGACGTAAGTTGGTCGAAATTTTGTCAATGTAGTCACGAGGGCTCGCAAAACGGCGAAGTATGTGGCGATAGGTTGGAGGAGCAGGCTTGGATTTCTACGGGGAATTGCTGAATATCGTGGGAACAGACAGGGTGTTGCGGGATGAACCGTTGCGCCTGTATACAACGCTGAAAATCGGCGGACCTGCAGACTTTTTAGTGAAGCCGGAGTCAGAGGAAGAATTAAGTGCCATTCTCCGTTTGTGTAAGAAGACCGCTACTCCACGATTTATAATTGGAAACGGAAGTAACCTTCTGGTGTCGGATGACGGATACCGTGGCGTCGTGCTTAAGCTGTGGAAGCCGGTGGAAGCAGTGTGCGTATTACAGGAAGACGGTATGTCGGACTGTTGCATAAACGTTGACGATAGAACCGGAACAGAAAATTCGTGTAGCGACAGATACACGGTTGTACGAGTTGCAGCAGGAACGATGTTGTCCCGTGCTGCGATGGTTATTGCCAATATGGGATTGCAGGGCTTTGCATTTGCAGCAGGAATTCCGGGAACCCTCGGAGGGGCTGTGGTAATGAATGCCGGTGCTTACGGTGGTGAGATAAAAGATTGTATTGTATCTGCCCGCGTGATGGACGGTGACGGCAGTGTGATAGAATTAGCCAAGGATGAGCTGAAGCTCGGATATCGTACCAGCGTAGTGCAGGGAACGGATTGGATTGTATTGGATGCGACTTTTGCGTTCCGAAAAGGAAACAAAGAAGAGATATTGTCTGAGATAGAAGAACTGAATCAAAAGCGTAGAGATAAACAGCCTTTGGAATATCCGAGTGCAGGGAGCACCTTCAAGCGCCCGGAGGGGTACTTCGCGGGCAAACTGATTATGGATGCGGGACTTGCAGGATACCGTGTGGGAGATGCGGAAGTTTCGCGGAAGCATTGTGGCTTTGTGATTAATAGCGGCAAGGCTACGGCGGCTGAGTTTTACAAGCTGATGCAGGATGTGACCGAAAAAGTGAAGGAACAGTTCGGGGTTACATTAGAACCGGAGGTACGGCTGCTGGGAGAGTTTCCGGCATAAGCGAAGAGTTGCCTGAACCGGAAGGCATGAGATGGTTTCAGAATGGAGAATACGATGTCGTTCTCAATGGAAGTAAAAGAAGAATTGCGCAGAAAGACAGGGAATGCGAGACATTGCCGGATTGCAGAACTGGCTGCGTTAACCATATATCTGGCACATCCGACAGCAGATGGTTGTCTCGAATACAGAACAGAGACGGAACCGGTGGCGGAGCAGGTGGGAGTATTGATAGAGAAATTGTTCAATGAAGTCCCCGCACTTGCGAAGGTAAAGAACGGACGTCAGACGGTGCATTTTATCCGCACCGGTGGGAAAGAGATTACTGATAAGATGTTGGAAACCATGAAGCTGACAACGCGTGTGGGGCAGGAGAAACAATGGCTTCCGGACGCAGTGCTTTTGCAACGTTCCTGTTGTAAAAGGGCTTATATAAGAGGGGCGTTTCTGGCAGTAGGTTCGGTAAGCGACCCACAGAAAAGCTATCACTTCGAGCTGGTTTTTTCGCAGCGAAGTCAGGCGGAACAGATGCAGGAACTGCTGCGCAGTTTTGATATAGAGGCAGGCATTGTGACACGTAAGAAGGCCAGCGTGTTATACGTTAAGGAAGGCGCGCAGATTAGTGACATTCTGAATGTAATGGAAGCACACGTTGCTCTCATGGAATTGGAGAATGTGCGGATACTGAAGGATATGCGGAATTCCATCAACCGGCAGGTGAATTGTGAAACCGCAAATCTCAATAAAACGGTAACAGCTGCCGCAAGGCAGATTGAAGATATCAAGCTTATACGGGACACGATCGGATTCGATGAACTGAAAGATGAACTGAAAGAGATGGCTGAACTGCGTTTGGAGTATCCGGAAAGTTCATTGCAGGAGCTGGGAACACTTTTGTCTGTTCCAATCGGCAAATCCGGTGTGAACCACCGTTTAGCAAAGCTATGTGAGATAGCTGAGGGGTTAAAAACGAAAAAACAGTAGAATGTAGACGGTAACAAAGGAGGTACCCAACATGTTGTCAAAGAAAATCACTATTAATCTTCCGAGCGGTCTGGAAGCAAGACCGGTTGCTTTGTTGGTGCAGGTAGCCAGTCAGTTTGAAAGCAGTGTGCATGTCGCATGCGAGGATAAGAAGGTAAATGCAAAGAGTATCATGGGCATGATGCCGCTTGGACTTTCTGCAGGAGAGGAAGTTGAGATTATCGTAGAAGGTTCAGATGAGAACAGTGCGATGGAGCAGATTGAAAAATATCTCTGCGGAGCTTAAAACAGCATTGATTTAAAAGGCACACAAGAGTAAAATAAGAGTAACGGGTGGGAGCATCCGTAAGAAATCGGTTGAATGAAATACATTCAACCTTTTTCGGCTTTATGACCTAATTTGTTTGGATGGTTGTCCGGAGTGGGACGCATTGGTTGTTGACCTTTTTGGGGGTAATTATGGGGAAAAAGAAAAGAAACAATGTAATTAAAATAGTCCTGTTGGCAGAATGCGTGGTATTGCTTGTTCTGCTGGTGCTGTTATGGTTTCCGAAGAAGGATTCTTCAGAAGGCATGGTGAGTCCGGGGGTTGAGTCCGCAGACAATACAAATCAACAAACAAATTTGAGTAACGAGAATTCGAACAGCGAGGGCAGCAGTATCGCAGATGCGGAGCAGAAGGATGACAATGTTATAGAACCGGATGTTCAGCAGAATGCCGGAACGGAAACTACCGATCCGGAGAGTACACAGGAGAACGAAGCAGTGCTGCCGGAGGACGAAGCCGGTGAAATACAGGAAGAACTTGAGGCGATAGCACAGCAGAATGCGGTAGAACAGTTGAAAGCAAATGCAGACCGGCTGGCAATGATGTATGATTACGATGCTGCGATTCAACTGGTGCAGTCGTATGAAGGATATGAGAATGAAACAGTTCTGACGGAAGCGATTGTTACATACGAAGAACAGAAAGCGGCTTGTGTACCGTGGGCAGACAATACGAAGATATCGCATTGCTTTTTTCATTCTCTGATTGCGGATACTTCGCTGGCACTTGGCCCGAACAGTGGAACAAGAGACGGCTACAATCGTTATATGACGACCATTGAAGAATTTGAGAAGATACTGCAGCAGATGTATGACAGAGGATATGTGTTAGTTGGCATTCACGATATCTCTGAGATTGTTGTGCAGGAAGACGGAACGGAGAAGATGGTAATGAAAAAGATTCTTCTTCCGGAAGGGAAGATTCCATTTGTGATGTCGCAGGATGATGTGAACTACTATGACTATATGGACGGAGAAGGCTTTGCCACCAAGATAGTTATCGGGGAAGACGGAAAACCAACCTGTGAATATATACAGAAAGACGGCACGGTAGTAACCGGGGATTACGATCTTGTTCCGGTATTAGACCGTTTTGTAGAAGCACATCCGGACTTCTCTTACCGTGGGGCAAAGGCAATCCTTGCCATCACCGGTTATGAGGGGACGCTCGGATATGAGACGGCAGCGTATCGCTATGATGAGGTAAAGCATCTGGTTGGTTTATCTGCGGATGAAAAGAAAGCAATGCTGGAATCTGAGAAAGAAGCCTGTCGGGAAGTTGTAGCAGCATTGAAAGCAGACGGATATGAGTTTGCATCCCACAGCTACGGTCACGGCAATATGCAGACGAACAGCGTGGAAAAGTTTAAGTACGATATGAACCGTTGGATGAATGAAGTCGGAAGTCTGTTGGGTGAGACGGATGTGTTTATTTATCCGTTCGGAGCAGATATCTGTGATTGGCGTGGATATCAGGGTGAAAAATACGAGTATGCGATAGCGAACGGATTCCGGTATTTCTGTAACGTGGATTCTGCACAATACTGGGTGCAGATGAAGAATGATTATCTGCGTCAGGGTCGGATTAACTTTGACGGAGAACGTATGATGAAGGACCCGGATAAGCTAAAGTTTTTCTTTGATGTGGAGAGCGTGCTTGACCCTACAAGACCGCCATTGGAAGAATAGGAGATAAGATGAAGTTTACACATTTACATGTGCATACAGAATACAGTCTGCTGGATGGTTCCGGTAAGATAAAAGAGATGGTTCACCGGGCAAAGGAGCTCGGCATGGACAGTCTTGCAATTACAGACCATGGTGTTATGTACGGCGCAATCGACTTCTATCGTGCCTGCAAAGCGGAGGGCATTCGACCGGTGCTCGGTTGTGAGGTCTATGTGTCGCCCGGTTCGCGTTTTGATAAGGAAGCAGGCGTATCGGATGAACGATATTACCATCTGGTGTTGTTGGCAGAGAACGATACCGGTTATCACAACCTGATGAAGATTGTATCTAAGGGCTTTACGGAAGGCTTCTACTACAAGCCGCGCGTGGATTATGAGGTGCTGCAGCAGTACAGCGAGGGTATCATTGCGCTGTCTGCATGTCTCGGTGGTGAGGTGGCAATCTTATTGAAGCGCGGATTCTATGAAGAAGCGAAGGCTGCAGCATTGAAGATGCAGGCTGTTTTCGGTGAGGGGAATTATTTTCTCGAGCTTCAGGACCACGGCATCCCGGAACAGGGAACGGTCAATCAGGGACTGCTGCGTATGAGTCAGGAGACCGGCATTCCGCTCGTGGCAACGAACGATATCCATTATGTACTGCCGGAGGATGCGGCGGCACATGATATCTTGTTGTGTATCCAGACGCAGAAGAAGGTGACGGACGAGGACCGCATGCGCTATGAGGGCGGACAGTATTACATGAAGTCTGCAGAAGAGATGGAAAAACTCTTCCCTTATGCAAAGCAGGCGTTGCAGAATACCTGGGATATCGCACAGCGTTGTAATGTTGAGATTGTGTTCGGCGAGTATAAATTGCCGAAGTTTGACGTGCCGGGCGGCATTCCGGCATATGATTATATGCGCCAGCTCTGTGAAGAGGGTCTGGGGCGCCGTTATAAGAATCCGACCCCGGAACTTCGGGAGCGGATGGAATATGAGCTTGATATCATCCATAAGATGGGGTTCGTGGATTACTTCCTGATTGTGGCGGATTTTATTCATTATGCGAAGAGCAACGGGATTGCAGTCGGCCCCGGACGAGGCAGCGGTGCGGGCAGTATCGTGGCGTACTGTATGGAGATTACGAACATTGATCCCATCCGATACCAGCTTCTGTTTGAACGTTTCCTGAACCCGGAACGTGTTACGATGCCGGACTTTGATATTGACTTCTGCTTCGAACGCAGGCAGGAAGTCATCGATTATGTGGTAAGAAAATACGGCAAGGACCGTGTGGTACAGATTATTACTTTTGGTACGATGGCAGCGCGCGGTGTATTGCGTGATGTCGGACGAGCACTTGATATGCCGTATTCCAAAGTGGATGCCATTGCTAAGATGGTACCGACGGAACTGAATATTACGATTGATAAAGCACTTACGATGAATCCGGAGCTGAAGACAGCGTATGCGGAGGATAGCGAGATACAGCACCTGATTGACATGGCAAAGCGTCTGGAAGGTCTGCCACGGCACAGCTCCATCCATGCGGCGGGTGTTGTAATCAGTAACGCGCCGGTTGATGAGTATGTACCGCTTTCCCGTGGTGCAGACGAAGCGATTACGACACAGTTTACCATGACGACGCTCGAAGAACTGGGGCTGTTGAAGATGGACTTCTTGGGGCTTCGTACACTTACGGTGGTGCAGGATGCGGTAAAGCTGGTGAACAAGCGGTTACGTGCAGAGTGGGAAACACGCCGTATAGAATCCGGCGTGTTTGAAGAATTAAATATTGACGAGATAGATTTGGAAGACAAGGCGGTCTACGAGCTGATCAGCTCCGGTAAGACGGAGGGTGTGTTCCAGCTCGAAAGTGCCGGTATGAAGAGCTTCATGAAGGAATTGAAGCCGGAGAGCATTGAGGATGTTATCGCGGGCATTTCCCTGTATCGTCCGGGTCCGATGGACTTTATTCCGCAGTATGTGAAGGGGAAGAACGAGCGTGCAGGCATTGTCTATGACTGTGCTGAGCTTGAACCGATTTTGAGTCCGACCTACGGATGTATCGTGTATCAGGAGCAGGTTATGCAGATCGTGCGTGAGCTGGCAGGATACAGCTTCGGACGAAGCGACCTCGTGCGTCGCGCCATGGCAAAGAAGAAGGCGGACGTCATGGCGAGAGAGCGCCAGAACTTCGTCTACGGTAACCAGGAGGAGAATGTCCCCGGCTGTCAGGCGAAGGGAATATCGGAAGCGGTTGCGAATAAGATATACGATGAGATGACGGACTTTGCAAAGTACGCATTTAATAAGGCACATGCGGCTGCGTATGCTGTGCTGACCTATCAGACGGCATACCTCAAATACTATTATCCGGTGGAGTTTATGGCGGCACTGATGACCTCCATCATGGACAACTCCGGGAAGGTATCCGAATACATCTACGTCAGTAGGAAGATGGGAATAGAGATACTTCCGCCGGACATCAATGTCGGGGAACAGACCTATACGAATGATGGCAACAACATCCGCTATGCTCTTGCGGCCATTCGAAGCATCGGAAG
>JAZSIB010000095.1:0-4337 GCA_045533585.1 Lachnospiraceae bacterium
CGTTCCAGCTCCAGACCACTTCCACCCATGTCATCTGCATTCATGCTGATCTGCCACTCACCGCTTGAACCATTCGTTGCGTTCTCGCCGGCATTGATACCACGTACCCCTTCCGGTGTCCGTATGTAATAAAAGTTCATCAAAGACTCATTTGACACACTCGGCACCTGTATAGACACCGTTGTCTTCGCCTCATTCCCTCTTCGCTCAATCCGTGCTGTCCCCACACAGTTTTTCTTAAAACCATTTTCATAGTTGTACAAATACGCCATCCATCGTTTATATTCCGCCATACCAACCTCTTTCCGCGCACTGCGCTGTTAAATTTCCGAGTGCTTGTACGCGAACAGAACCGCCTTTTTTCACAATCGGATGCTGTATCTGCGGACAAACCTTATATTGGTATATATGCGGTACTTTTATAATTATTCCTTTTTCAATCTGTTACAATCGCACTTTCGTCTGACAAAAATCGTTCGATTCTTCCTACAAAAACAGCAGTTGCTATACAAACACAACTGCTGCTATTACTTTCTATGTCATTTTCCTTTTCCAAATGCGTCGTTCGAATCACGACTCAGCCCACATACAGCAGACCTTCTCTGCCACCATCACATCCACCGGACGAAGATTGCCGAACACCCTGCGGTACAGCGTAAGCTCCGCGCGTCCGGTACCGCCACTCCACAGATTCTCTGTCCAAGTTCCATCCGGCTTGCAGAAGCGCTGCTTTACCATCTCTGCCTTCGGACAGACTGCCTTAATTTCCAATGCTCCCTCTGTATTTGCCATACGGATATGCCATACGATATTGTTTTCCTTCTCCTGACAACGGTACTTCGCCTGCGGATAGGTCATCAGCTTCGAGAAATTAAACTCATATTCTTTTCCTTCATAGCGCATCAGCCCCAGCATATTGTCACCTGCCGGAAGTCCCTTAATCTTCATACAGCCCGTCACGTCAAACGCCGTATCAGAAAGCTCTTCTCCGGTCTGTTTGCTTCGAACTGCAGTCGCAGTAAGCTGTATCCACGGACTCAGGAATTCCGAGCCCCAGATCTTACCGGAATATCCAAACGAAGTCTCCGGACGCACCAGATAACGTTCTCCGTCCAGATGCACGGTTCCGCTGTACTGTGTCCGGATACCGTCTGCCTGATGGAAGGACGTTACTGCATTCAACGCACTCACCGGTGCCGCACTGATGTAGCCTGCATCATACGGTAGTTCACGGTTCACCTGCAACAGCCAGCTCATACTTCCTGCATCACTCATGTACTCCGGATGACTCACTGCCTGTTCTTCTGTTACATTCACACTTCCTTTGAGTACCGTCTCCGATAGGAAAAAGTCCCCTACGACTACGCGAAGTTCTTCCGCTGCAGACTCCAGCTCGTTGATTCCGTAGAATCGGTGCATCTGTTTCGCCCCTTCGCCAAACACACCCGCCTTAATCATCACATAAGCCGGATTCTTCTCATCAAATACCGGCACATCCCCGCCCTTCTGTGCATTGAGTACATAGCATGCGACGAAGAAGGTCTTTTCCTCCCCGGTCTTCATGCCGGTTCCGGTAAATGTCTGCCACCAGAGGTCATATCCTCTGCGGTTCAGGATTCCCTTTTGTATTGTCTGGTTCTTTTCGTTTTTGTTGTCCATAACGTATCCCCATTAATATAGCTCGAATCGATGCTTGCGCCGGCAACGCTTACTTTGCCCGCACAAAAATTTTGTGTTGCGGATATTATATCACGAAACAGCCAACAGTGAAACCATTTTATCAAACTCTCGACTTGCCGTAATTCCTTTACATTGCTATACTGTGACTTGTTATAAAGTCAGTTTTTTAGCTTCGAGGAAGGTTTACTATGCTTCAATTCAAAGAACTCAAACGGCTCCTGCCGATTCATAAAGAAAAATTGCTTACTCTGGAAAAAATCTGCCGTGCCAAGGATGGTTCGATATCCTCAGTCTGCAACTCCACCGAATTCAACTGCAGGCGGGATATCCCTGTGTTTTTTCTTGTATTCAGTAAGATGGAACTCATCGGATACTTCAGTGTCTTTCTTCCCGAAGATAGCACTGCTGAACTCAACGTGCTCATTCATCCCGATTATCGCCGGCAGGGTATCTTTACTGAGCTTCTGCAACGTGCTAAGGCAGCTCTGTCTGCCATCGGCACCGAAGAATTTGTCTTTGTCTGTGAACCTTCTTCCACAGATGCAACGGCTGCCATGCTGACTATGAAAGCTGAGAAGACAAGTTCTGAGTATCAGATGTTACTAGAAAGCTCTTCCAACGCCTCCTCATCCCTCGGTCAATTACTGAAAGCTACTCCGGACGACCTTCCGCTTCTAGGCAGAATGAACGCCTTGTTCTTCGAGACCTCGGAAGAGATGGGCGTGCTTTTTGCCGAAGAGAGCTACTACACACCGGACATCACCGTATACAAATATGTTATAACCGATGGGAACAAAAGAACCGTCCCCATCGGAACGGTCTGTTTTTGCGAAGAAGCTCACAGCGGCAACATCTTCGGTCTCGGAATTCTACCCGAGTACCGCGGACGCGGTTACGGGAAGGATTTATTACAAGCATTGCTTGCCCGCATCCCTGCGGATAAAAAAATCTATCTGCAGGTCTCCAGCCGGAATGCCGCCGCATTTCAGCTATATCAGAAAGCCGGATTCCAAATCATTGCACAACAGGATTTCTGGTTACTGCCATAAAAACAGCTACTTCATTCTTCGTATTATTTTTTCGTCTTACTTCTGTATACAGCAACCGTTGTAAATACAAGCAACAGCGAAATCAATACCACCACAATACGGTTTACTGCCAAGGTTCCCAAACCGGAAGAGAACGCATCGTATGCGCCAAACTGCATATGACGGATGGCAAGGCAGGAGTTGTAATCTCCGACCTCTGCGGTAGAGCCGGTGGTAAATATCCAGATTACTATCTGTCCTATGATACCAACAAAACAATTCTCCGTTATTTCGATCAACAATTGTACCACAGCCGTTACTGCCATGATGACCGGCAACAGCCACACAAAGCTTATCTCGAAAAAGCGGAGTCGCTCTGCAAAGGAAACAACCGTATCAAGTTCTGCCGTCTTTTCCAGATTTGTAGCCGCTATTGTCGCAACTACGAGTACCGGAAGGAACAGCAGCGCAACCTGTGTTATGTAGCGGACCCCAACCGCAGTCAATGCTGTCTCGCCTGCACGCACTTCGATTTGCTGCACCTTTTTCACTCTGAGATCACGCAGCAACGATGTTGCGATTACGAATGCAGGAAAGATGACCAAAAATGCACCAAAACTATCACCAAACCTACGTGCCGCCGCATACGCGAAACTGTCTCCTGCCGCAACCATTGCAGTCTTGTTCGCATAGATTACCAACAGATACTGATGGAAATATACCAAAAACAACGCCAGCCAGTAAGCAAAATACGTCGGTGCCTTTATCATCTGAAGTAATTCTTTTAACCAAATATTCTTTATCTTATCCATATTATTCCCCATCACTATTGCTTATGTAAAATCTTCTTCAACAACGAATATTCTTGTTTCTCCGGATTCGCCAGATGTACCTCTACGCAGGTAACAATAATAAAAAACGCAAGGAGAAATGCCGTCAGATACTCTGTTCCCTTAGTATTTACCATAATCCAGATGGCTACTGCACCCAGCAGAATTGCCACATACAACAGCAACCTGCGGAAATACGTTCTGGTATCCTTCGGTTCCTTCTGTACTTCTGTCTTCTTTTCGTTTGTAAAGTAACGTCCGTTTTTCTTCATATTTATCCTTTCCAAAATCTCTTGTGATTTTCCATAAAATACGATATACTAGCCGGAAAGCAACTACGAAAGGACGTTTCGCCGTGGCAAGTCTGGGTAATCCGAAGAACACCATTGAAATCCTGCAAAAATACCATATCAATTTTCAGAAAAAATTCGGTCAGAACTTCTTAATCGATCCTTTTGTTCTGGAAAAAATCGTCCGTGCCGCAGAAGTCGGTCCGGATGACTTTGTTGTGGAAATCGGTCCCGGCATCGGCACACTGACTCAATACCTGTGCGAAGCAGCCCGCGAAGTCGTTGCGGTTGAGATTGACCGTAACCTGATTCCGATTCTCGAAGGCGACACCCTTTCTGCTTACTCCAATGTCAGCGTAATCAACGAAGACATCTTAAAGCTTGACCTTCATGCACTCGTGGCAGAGAAAAACGCCGGCCGGCCGATCAAGGTTGTCGCAAATCTGCCTTATTATATCACGACCCCTATCATCATGCAACTTCTTGAGACCGGTGTTCCGCTCGAAAGT
>JAZSIB010000274.1:0-5069 GCA_045533585.1 Lachnospiraceae bacterium
ACGCGTATAAAATGCCCTAAAATGTGAAATGGCATTTAAAGCATGAAAAAAGGCATTTGAAACATAAAAGCAAGCAACTTGTTTCCATTTTTGCACCTCTTATTCCGCATGTCTTGTATGTGTGTGGGGGGTATTGTAAAATTAGTGATGGATAGAGATATCCAGGGAGAATTATGTATTAGCATATAGCAAACAGGGAGGAGAAAAATGAGAAAGGAAAAAGAAACTTTGAAACGAATACTGGCAAAGCTACTTGTGTTTGCGCTGGTATTTCAGATGGTGGTGCCTGTTGGGGCTGCGCCGGTAGTAGAAGAAGTTTCGGGAAAAGACGATGCACAAAGTGCAGTGGCTGTAGAAACAGTGTCGTCCGATGAAATAGTGGAAATAAAAGAGGCTTCCGCTGCCGAGACAGAGGCTACAGAACAGGAAACAGAAGTAAAGGAGCCTGAAGTAGAGTTTGAAGTCAGCGAAGAGGAAGCAGACCCGCTGAAAGAAGGCGAAGAGAACGGGATTGTATTTAAGCTTAACAGTGATGCGAATATCATGACATGTTCAGGAACTTTGGGTGAAGTACTGGTTATCCCGCAAGAGGTAGGCGGTGTCCGGGTTAAAGGTTTTACTTTTAACGCGTTTAGTCCAAGTACGGAATTGACAGGGCATGAAAATGTTAAGGAAGTTGTTTTGCCGGAAGGAATTCAAACACTATCATACCTCAGACATTTTCCTAACATGGAAAGAATTAATATGCCGGAATCAGTTACGTCTATCGGAATGTCAGTATTTATGGGCTGCAAGTCTCTTAAGGAGATTGATCTTACAAATGTAACATCCATAGAACCAGATGCATTTTTCGGTTGTACATCGCTTGAAAAAGTGACGTTTGGAGCAGGCCTGACATCAATCAGAAGTGGGGCATTTGAGAATTGTGTTTCTTTGAAGGAAATTAATATACCGGCTACAGAAGATCTTGTGATAGAAGCTGAGGGATTTTCCGGTTGCTCCGGTATAGAAAGTATACAGATTGCAGCAAGTAAAATTGATATTAAGAATAAAGCATTTAATGGCGTAAAGAAATGCGATATGTCGCTTTCCGGTCCGTCCGGCGGAATCATTCTCGATGATGGAGCTTTTGCCGGATTACAGGTAAATGAACTGCACTTAGATGGTAAGTTCATTGAACGATATTCTTCAGGGGAAGATGCCGAGGCATTTGTAGATGGTAGTGCTTCAGCATTTGATAATATCAGTAACACATATTATGTAGATATGACGAATGTGAGCTATTCGAGAGCCGATGCATCGAAAGATAAAAGAGACTTCTTTTCCACAATGGCAGGCATTAATCCGGGAGGAAAAATCGTATTTTGCGGTGATTTAACCAATCTGGAAACTGCTGCTTTCATATTAGGCGGTCCGGGAGTGACGGCGTTTGAAGTGGAAGAGGAAGCCGGAAAGACCTATGGTTATCAGGCAATCGACGGTGTATTATACAAAGAAAATGAAAATGGGCTTACAGCCATCTGGGCTCCGCAGGGACTGGTTATGGAGGATGGTTTGTGTCACATCGCAGAGGGTACTACAGAGTTTGCGCCGGGATTCTTTATAAACAATTGGAATTATTCGGATTATAGAATGGCAAACAAGATAACTAACATAGCTCTTCCAAAGAGCATGACGGAGATTAAGGATATCGTTCCGGAAAACTACGAACATGCTGTTACGGTATATCTGCCGGAGGATGGAGATACAAAATATCATGTTTCTTCCATTTTTGTTGAACCGGATGTACGTTACAGGACGGGAGTTGCTTTGCCGTCGTCTCTGGAAAACTACACTTGGGATGCAGGAGCATTATCGTCTATTGATGAATATATCATTCCGGCAGAAATGACAGAGTTCCCGTCAAAACTTCTCTTGGAGAATATGTTCAGCCTTGACAAAATAGTAGTGGAAGAAGGAAATACAGCATTTAAGGTGGTAGACGGAGCAATTTACAGTGCAGATGGTAAGGTGCTATATTGGTGGCCGATAACAAATGCTGCCAGAAACTTAATTATCGAAATTCCGGAAGGAGTAGAGGTAATCAAACCGTATGCACTTGGCAAAGAAGCTAATACTTCATCTACTAAATATGATATAAAGATTATTTTGCCGTCTACTCTGAAAGAAGTAGAAAAGGATGCAGTATATAATAGATGTTCGGATGTATTTCATGTGTATGCAAATCGCTGCAGCGAGGATGTGAAAGTCGGTCCATTAACTGGATACATTCATTATTTGTACGTAGATAACCCGGAAACCAGTCCGTTTGCCGAGGCGTGGAAAGAGGTGAGAGAAGGTGCAAATGTTTCTGGTGCGTTAAACATCATCTCAGGCGGAGTAGCAAGAATCAAGGCCAATGTAGGTTATGAAGCGGAAGACGGAACAACCAAGAAAGCCGCTGTCGGCTCTTATCAAATGAAGATATCAAAGGTGTCAGGTTCGACAGTGACCTCCGTAGATTCCAGCTGCATCTATCACGCAGACGGAACCATAGAGCTTTTGCTTGCTGCAGATGGGTTGTATCGGGTTGAATTTGTTCCGTTGCAGTCGGATGTATATATGACAAAGACACTGGATGACGTAGAACTAAAGGTGGTTTCACCGGATCAAATGACAGAAAACAGCACAACGCTGGACGTTACCATCGAAAGACTTCCGGTATTAAAGGTTAATGCCGAAGAAGGAGTTTGGGGATATGTGTTTGATAAGGACGGAAATTATCTTTCCGATTTGTCGACAAGAAGCTACGGCTTGATTTCCAAAGGACTTCAGGCAGGAGATTATAAGGTACTCTTACACAAATCTTCAGGGAAACTGATGAAGCAGAATAAGCTTTCTGATTACGCTTCTTTGGGACTTGTGGAAGATACGGATTATGTAGTGGAAGATTTTACAATTGCAGCATTTACGGAATCTACCGCCGACGTTACCATAGATGCACCGGATTTTGCACAGGCAACGGAAAAGGACGGATTTTTGAAACTGGATGAGTGCAGTTATACCGCTGCAAGTTCAGTAAGCGCCGGATTTACAAATCTGGATATTACATATGCAATTGACAGCGAGAAATGGGATGCATCTGCACAGAATGTGACAATTCTGGTAACATTACCGCAATATGTTGATTATGTTAAGGACTCAGCGTATTATGTTACAGAATCCGGAACACAGATTGAGGCATGTACAGTAGCGCAAAGTGGATATAATCTCAGATTCACACTGGATAAGGATAGCCTTGAAGGAAGAATCCGTTTCTCATTGCTTACTTCTCCGGGATACGGTGGCATATCTTGTGCATTTGTGGAAGGCGCTGCTACTGATTTTATTGGTGCAGTAGAAATATTAAAGTCGGAACTGACAATTAATGTAGCGGACCAGTTCTCAAAAGGAGATACAATCCGCGTGTCCGGTCTTGCACCTGCAGGAAATACGGTACAGCTCTTTGTCGGAAACAAAAAGATGGCCGATGTGGTTGCAAATGAACGCGGTGCATGGGGAACACAGCTTTCGGTTGATGATGCACAAGTCGGCGAATCCTATGTGGTGATCGCTAAAGTACAGCAGAATAAAACAGTGGGCACGGCTTATGATGAAGTAACCTGCGTAGAGAAAGCAATTAAAGTAACAAACATTGAGTATGAATACCATCATCATGTTCCGTCGAAATTCGTTGATTCAGAAGTTGATATGAATACGATGATGGGTAAACGTTATATCGAAACAGCACTCAGCAAATGCTGGCTTCCGTTCAATGTTTACGTTGATATCGAAAATGATGAAAATATTCAGCAGTTATTCCTCACATTTGACAGAGGAAACGGACGTGAATATCAGGATTTCAATGTCGGAAATAACGGCAGATGGGAACTGTATTCCGATGTTAAGGTAGATGGTCTTCCGTCAGAATTAAAGCTTGTAGCACAGGTGAAGGACGCAGATGAAGTAAAAGAAGTTGATATCTGTGACTTTATAATCGAGTGGATTATTGACCCGTCCGGATATATTTATGAAGCAGTACCTGAGAACCGAGTGGAAGATGCAACCGTAACGGTTTACTACAAAGACAGTAACGGAATGCCTCAAAAATGGGATGCAGAGAAGTTTGGACAGAGAAATTCAGTGGTTACCGGCAATGACGGATACTACGGATGGTTCGTACCGAAAGGTCAGTGGAAGGTTGTTGCAGAAAAAGACGGATATAAGAAGGCAGAGAGCTCTTGGCTTACGGTTCCGCCGGCACAGTTTAATGTTAACTTAGAGCTTGTCAGCACAAAACAGCCTGTGGTTAAAGGCATTGATCTGGCAAAAGACAAGATGCTGGTTCATTTTGACAATTATGTACTTGTAAGCAGCATGTCAAAGGATAAGGTTGCATTAGCTGCCGGAGAAAACGCAGTTGAAATCGCATCTATAGAAGCAGTAGATGCAAAGCAGAGAAATTCAAAATCAATTGCAAAAGAATTCGTGGTAACGTTTGCAACATCACTTGCAGAAGGCACCTATGCAGCAACAGTTGCAGCAGGCGCTAAGAGCTATGCAGACGTAGCAATGAGCGAGGCACAGACAGTCGGTGACCTGACAGTAGCAGGAATCGTGAAGGATATCACTACTCCTGAGTTCTTTGTAACCAAGGCAGGAAAAGACTGCATATTTGAAGTGTCCGTAGTATCTGACGGAGAAGTAAACGGACGCCTTCTGACTGCGACAAGCGCAGATGAGAGCAAAGTAAAAGTGGTAAACACCACAGCAGCAGATGCAGAAGGAAAAGCTGCCATTACATTAAACGGTCCGGCGATGACTGTGACAGAGATTACACTCGGCGTGGAAAATTCTTCATTCAGCAAAACAGTTTCCGTTATGGTAGTTGAGAATGATGCAGTATTTGACAAGATGTTTGAGTTAAATGATTTAACCAAACCTCAGATCCCGGATGAAGAGGAAGATGTTCAGGAACCGGAAGATCCATCCGTATCCGATAATGACGTACCAAAAGACCCAACAGAACCGGAAGAACCAAGTGATCCGAC
>JAZSIB010000153.1:0-2224 GCA_045533585.1 Lachnospiraceae bacterium
ATAGGAGGGATTGTATATGTTTGAGAATCAACAATGTGAGAAATGTGGCGGAGAATTATTGGAAGGACAGCTTGTTACTACGCACGGTGTTTTTTTCTATCCAATGGGAGAGATAAAAAAGTTTAGACCCAAACGAAGCAGTATCATCTGTTCCTGTTGCAAAACGTGTGGAGCAATCCAAAACATTAGAGCAGTTGAAATTGATAAATTAAAATAATATCAGTTAGGAAACAAGACAGGGGGGCAATGGTTGCCCCCCTGTTTTGTTGTTACTGAGTAATTTGCAGACAGGTTAACTTCTCGGTTTCCTCTTCAATTACCTTCTTATCAATCCGTTGGAAAAGAACCTCTATCTCGGCCAGTTGGTAGCCTGCCTGTACGGACTTATGATTCCAATCAGTGGTGAGGTTTAGCCAGTTACACACTTTCTCCGAAGAGAACGGAAGGAACGGTGCGAGGAGTACAGCGATGTTTGCGATTATTTGTACGCAGTTATACAAGGTGTTTTGGCAGGCAACTTCGTCCGTGTCGCGGGTAATCCAAGGCTGTTCGGTATCAAAGTATTTGTTTGCGCTGCGGATGAAGTCGAAGATTCCGTTTAGGGCGTCCTTGAAAGCAGCTTTTTCGATGAGAGCGCCGGTAGTTGTGAAGAGTTCGGTTATCTGTTGGGTGAGTTCAGGGTTAGGTGTGCCGGTGGGTACAATGCCGTTCCAATACTTATGGATAAAGCTTAGGGAACGGTTGATGAAGTTACCGTAGGCACCGAGAAGTTCGCCGTTGTGGCTGTTGATGTATTCGCGCCAGGAAAAGTCTGCGTCTTTTTTCTCCGGACCGTTTGCAAGGAAGAAGTAACGGAGGGAGTCCGGCTCGTAGCGGTCAAGGATATCTTTCACCCAGATAGCGTAGTTCTTGCTGGTGGATATCTTGTTGCCTTCGAGTGTCAGGTATTCACTGGAGACAATCTGATCCGGCAGATGCCAAGCGAAGTCCGAGGCAGCAGTATTGCCAAGCAGAAGTGCCGGAAGGATGATGGTGTGGAATGGAATGTTGTCCTTGCCGTGTACATAATAGTGCTTCGCATCCGGTCCCCAAAGAGCAGTAAAGTCGTCGCCGCGGCGGTCGGCAGCAGTTTTGCTTGCAGACAGGTAACCGAGGACGTTTTCTGCCCAGATGTAGATGGTCTTCTCGTCATAGTCATCTCTCGGAACCGGGATGCCCCATGCCAGGTCACGGGTCAGGGCGCGGTCGCGTAAGCCTTCGTTGATATAGCGGTTAGTGAAGGTGGTTGCGTTTTTGCGCCATTCGGGGTGGGTGTCCACGAGGTTCTGCAATTCTTTCTCCAGTTGGGAGATGGCGATATAGAGGTGCTTCGAGTTACGGAAGTGAATGGGTTCACCGCAGACCGCGCAGATGGGGTCAACGAGGGTTTCCGGTTCGAGCACGGTGCCGCAGGCGTCACACTGGTCACCGCGGGCGTCTTCGCCGCACTTCGGACATTTGCCAATCACGAAGCGGTCAGCAAGGAAGCTGTTGCAATGCTCGCAGTAGGCTTGCGGAACTTCTTTTTCGTAGACGTATTTGCTTTTATAAAGTGCGCTATGGAATTCCTGTACGAATGCTTTGTGTTCAGTAGAGGAAGTTTTGGTGTATTCGTCGTAGCTGAAGCCAAGGCGGGTAAAGCAATCTGTAAATTCTTCATGATAATGGTCGCTGATTTCCTGCGGGGTTGTTCCGTCCTTTTTGGCGCGGAAGGCAACCGGGGTTCCGTGGCAGTCACTGCCGGATACGAAATATACGTTATCTCCGATTGCTCTATGATATCTTGCGAGGACATCTCCCGGAAGGAGTCCTGCGATGTGTCCGATGTGTAAAGATCCGTTTGCATATGGCCATGCGCCGCCGATTAAAATATTTTTCTTCATAATTTTCTCCATTTCTAAGAATGCGGTTGTTTGAAACACTTGCATTCTTCATTATTCAGTAGTGATAACAACGGGTTACTAAATTTGCGAAGATGATGATATCTTCGAGTGATACAAATAAAAAAGCCCTCCTCCCTGAAGTATTTCAGGGACGAGAGCATATGCTTCGTGTTACCACCCCAAATTCACTTATGCCTCACGGCATAAGCCTTATCAACTACGGATGAGAAATGATTCATCGATAGTCTATCACGATAACGGGTGAACCCGTCGTAGCCTAGGCGGTATCGCTTCGGTACGCA
>JAZSIB010000289.1:0-7457 GCA_045533585.1 Lachnospiraceae bacterium
ACCCTTGTCTTTCCGTCTGTCTCCTGCAATATTCCGGATAACAGCTCATGCTCCGCAATCGGATCAAGCGCTGATGAGGGTTCGTCAAACACCGCCACCGGTGCCGGTTTCGCAAATGCTCTCGCTACCAGAATCTTCTGGCATTCTCCTCCGGACAACAAGGTACCGTTTTCGTCGAATTCCTTCGTCAAGGCAGTATCCAGCCCCAGCGGCAGGCTCATTACTTTCTCGTAGATACCGGCCTTCTGCAATGCTTCCACAACCTCCGCATCCGTGCCGTCCCGTCCCATCAGAACGTTATAGCGTACCGTTCCCGGCAATATCGTACCGTCCTGAAATGCGCAGGCAAACAGACATCGGTATGCCGACAACTTGTACTCTCTGATATCTCTTCCGTTTATGTAGATTACACCTTCTGTAGGGTCATACAAACGGCTTATAATTTTGATGATGGTACTTTTCCCTGCCCCGTTATGTCCTACCAGGGCTACGCTTTTTCCTGCAGTAATTTCAAAAGACACATCAGATAATACCGCATCTCCACCCGGATAAGAAAAGCTCACATGAGAAAACACAATTGAACTGATTTCATTTTCCGGAATGATGCCGTCTCCGTCCTCCGGAATCTGTTCCTCGTAAGCAAGGAAGTTTCGCAGATTCTCCACCAACAGACTGTTCTCGGTACTGTTGTTAATTGCTCTGATTACCTGCACCCATACCCAGGAAGCTGTTACCATAACACTGGTAAGCACCGCCATCTGGGAAAAGCTTATGGTCGGCGCGGTCGGAACAAGCGCCTGATATGCTCCGTATAACAGAATTCCTTCAAAAATCACCATATAGGAGAAAAAGTATTGCAACATACCAATCGGAAACGCCCGCTTGAAATACCGTTTCCAGATGCCGGACTTCCCTTCTGTTGCCTCTGCATACTGGTCTTCCACCACATGAAACACATTAGACAAACGGAATTCCTTCGCATATTCTCTCAAATACATCACTCTGTTTATGTAAGCGAGTTTCCGGTCATACGGCACCCCTTCCTGATAGCGCTCATAAAAGATCTTATTCATCTTGGGTGCAAACAGAAAGTTTCCCAGTAGAGGTGCAATTAAGAACAACACTGTCCACGGATCAATCTCTACCATCGTATAGCATGCAAAAATTCCGCCAATCGTACCGCAGATTACGGTACTCATGTTATCCACACATTGACACAGCTTGTTTCCCATATCATCGATTGCCGTGGAAAACTTGTCATAAAATTCCCTGTTTTCATAGCAACCGATCTCCACATTCTCTGCTTTTTTATAGACCTTTTTGTATAATGCATGAAATATCGTTACATCCCATGCCGGGAACCATACATTACTGCAATAATACAAAAAAAGCTCTAAACCTAAGCTTACACCACCAATCAGCAATATCGCCGTCAACACTTCCTTCAGTGGTTTTTCCTGCTCCAAAGCATCCAGAATATACCGAACAAAAAATGCACTGTAAAATACCCATATCAAATATTCAATCAGACGCTTGGCAAGCGAACACAACACGCGTCGTTTTGAGATTCCCATCGCTTCCTTCATGGCATAGAAATTATTCCGAATAATTCTACCCGTGAAGCTTTTCTCCCTTTTCATACAACAACTCCTTCACTATCATCTCCGCACATTCTTCCGGACTGTTCACGCTTGTATCCACCCGTAAGCTATACTTAATATTTTGCGCCATCAATTCATGCTGCTCTTCCGACTGGGTTTCGTATCTATCGCCCCGAGCTATATTTCTTTCTCTGCAAATATCCAGCGGGCAGTATACTTCAACAATATCCAACGGATTCCCCTTCAGTATCTCCATCAGTTGCTGATAATGCGGCTTTATTTCATCCCGTTCTACCAGAATCCCGTCAATCAAAACATTCTTCCCCATGTCGGAATACAGTTTCGCTGTGTGATACATCATGATGATTACTTCGCTCAAGTATTTCCAATAATCCTCACGCAGGAATTTGTCTCCCACCATCTCCTGGAATAAATCATTTGCGACAACATAAAAGAATACGTCATCCCGCTCCTGAAGAGCTTCTACAATCGATGTTTTTCCTGAACTTGTAACCCCGTTCAAAAAGATAATACGTCCCTGCATATTACATCCTTTCTTCGCCTCTGATGATTCGCTCTATCGCAAGTGCCGCCCGGTACAACCGATATTCATCTACACCGTACAACATCAAACCACGCCGTACCCCATACTTGTTCGTCTGACTTCCTGCAATCGTAACCGAAGGCAAGCCGCAAAAATGCATAATATTTGTCGGTCCGGTTATGATGACTGCATCATAATCAGCCAGCGCTTCCCTCACACTTACCATCATCTTTCTGCGCTCTTCCATTGCATTCAAATATTCCGTTCCCTGCAGACCGCCCGGTGTTTCCTCCAACGAGGCTTTCAGGAGAGTACACCCGTACTTCATCATGGTTTCGGGATTCGCTTCGTAGTATTCCACGATTTCCTGCAACGTTTTTCGGGATGCCGCAGAGCTATGAAGATACTCTTCCAGATGCTCCTTGAATTCGTACTTCATAATCACACCCAGAAACGGTGTAGGCATCTGCTCTATCTTACTGATACGTGCTCCGTTCTTTTTGAGCTGTCTTACAGTGCGTCTTCGGAATTTATTCTGACCCGGTGATGTCATCTTCCGGTTCGCTGTATTGACTGCGATTCGCAGTGTTGCAATGTCTGCAGCCTGCAGCTCCGGCAACGGTTCTTCCCTCATGGCAGAATATAATCGTAATGTATCTGTAAAGGTTCTCGCCATTGCTCCGGCACTGTCCAGAGTCTTTGCAATCGGTATAATCCCGTCTGAAGGTAAAGTTCCGACAGGAGGCTTCAGACCGCAAATTCCGTTCTCCTGCGCACAGGCAATAATAGAAAATGAAGTATCCGTTCCTACTGCTACAGGAACAATCCCTGCTGCAACAGCAACCGCCGAACCACTAGACGAACCGGCAGGACTCAACGACGGATTCACTGCATGGATGACCTGACCGCCTCGGGAACTGTACCCACCCGGCATACCACCAGTCGTATAATTTGCAAACTCGGTCATGTTGGTTTTTCCAAGAATCACAGCCCCGTTCTTCCGCAGATTCCGGACAACCGGAGCATCCTCCACCGCGATGTTGTCCTCAAGCACAAGGCTTCCTGCCGTTGTATGTAGACCCTTCACGTCAATGTTGTCCTTAATTAAGACAGGCGTACCCCAAAAGCCTGACACTCCCGCTTCGCTCTTAGCGTCAAGTTCTTTTGCCTGTTCTAACGCGGCAGGGTCCAATTCTGCAATACAATTCAGACCGTTTTTCCTGCCTTGCTTCTCTGCTTTTTCAAGTGCCTGTTTTGTCTGTTCATATATACTCATGCTACAATCCCCTTTTCTCAGTCCTTACATCACCTGAATCTGACACACCTTCATTGCTTCCAACGCTCTCTCGTGGCTCTCCGGCGTCACTCCGGCACAGCAGGCAGCATCCACGATAATCGGCGTTTCCGGAAGGAATGCCTTTATCACAAACGCATTCGAGATAACACAGATATCCGTGCACAGACCAATCAATGTAATGGATTCAATCGTTTCTTCCGTGTTCATTTCCACAAGCTTCTCTGCAAGTGCTCTGCTGCCAAAGGTCGGCTTGTCAACCACCTCGACACCTGCCTGCTGCAATTCGCTTCTGATCTGCCAGCCTTCGGTACCCCGAATACAATGCGGCACAGGGAGATTCTTTCCTTCCTGTGTTTCCATGTAATTCTTTTCATGGGTATCTCTTGTATAAATCACCGTTCCGTCAAAGCTTTTGATTTTCTCTGCCACCTTCGGCACGATCGCAACTGCTTCTGCAGTGCCAAGTGCTCCGTCAATGAAATCATTCTGCATGTCTACTACAACTAATATTTTCTTCATTTTTTTATCCTCACATAATATTTGTCTTCATCTTCTGCCTTAATGTATCCGCCATTCTTCAACATCACCCGTAACGACACCGGATTGTCCTTATTCACCCTCATAATAATCCACATTACTCTCCAGCGGATAGATCTTATTGACATCCTTTCCCCATACGCCCACTTTGTTGGAATCAGGATATATCGCAACATCCAAATCATGAACCACATCAAAATCAATATATACCAAAGGTTCTATCGCTGATGAATTGGTCAACTTGTGAGCCCCTTCTCTGTTTGCCGGAAAGAATAACAGGTCTCCCGCAGATACCGTTGACTCTCCGTCCGGTGTCTTTAAGATTCCCTCGCCGCGCAGGATATAAAACGTCTCTTCGTTCTTCAGATGAAAATGATATGGGTATGCGGACTTTAACGGCGGCACTTCATAAATACTCACCCTAGTTTTATCAGCATATCCTCTCGGGATAAACTCTTTTTTGTAGTATTCATAGCCTTCATGTACCGCCTTGCGGCTTGCATTCAACTCGCTGATTTTATTCTGTTTTATTCTGCTCATATTCGTTCTTTACTCTTTCTTCCTTCTCTTTTATATATCTTTTTGTAAAAACACCGGTAGTTATAGCATTAGTCACTGTACCTATAACAAGTATAACCTGCCCCGGTTCACTAAACTTTCCGGAAACCAAAGCAAACAACAAGGTAAATAACCACACTCCTTCACAGATCCAACAAACAATAAGATTACCTTTCGTTACCTTCTGTTTTTCCATTTCACTTCCCCCCACTTTCTCAAAAAATAATTTCTTACTTTCTCGCCAGACAATTTATCAATTCCTTATACCGTCTGGAATTGCTGTCGATATCCTCCTGCGTCACGCCGTAATACTTGTAAACATCTCGGTAAATCTTGCTGAATGACTTCATATACTTCTTCGTTCCGCCCGCGCTTGCACCAATATACCCGAACCTCTTTTCAAAGTAAATCTGCATATTGCCATCTTTGTCCTTCCGCTCGAACACAGAGTACTCTATATCAAACGTCTCTTTCGGTATCTTGACCGCACACTGCTGCCGTTTTTCGAGTTCACTTTGGAATTTGCGGATGCCCTCTTCATCCCGGCTTGTAAGTTGTGGCGGTGTCGCATATTCTCCTAACAACTCCGGTGCGTACTGCAGGATGGAGGAACAGCGCATCTCCCGATATTCCCGGAGATACTCTTCCGAATCTTTGTCCGCTTCCGTAAATCCATATCGGCTCTGCAAATACTGCATCACTTCTTCCATCGAATGCGGCTCCGGCTTTATCTTCTTTGCCATCCGCTTTTTCTTGAAGCCATACCATGTCCTGCGGATGCAATGCTTTAACGGTATTTTCCTGCCTGCTGTAAATACGGCGGTCGGCCCGTCTGCTCCTCCGATAATTCCGATGGATGCTGCGGATTTCTCTGTTTTTCCCATTCTGCCTCTCCTGTTACAATTCGATCTAATATATGCCTTACGGTTCTTTTCTCAAATATGATATATGTACTTCTCAATTGTACATGATTTCCTCTTTTCTGAAAACATATTTTTCAGCCACCCACAAGAAAAGAAGCCGACAAATATGCCGACTTCGATTATTACCGGTCTTCCTCGCCGTACTTTTCCTGCAATACCTTGTTGATTCCTTTTGCCTGCCGTACATCTACCAGATAATATACTGTGGTACACAAGGCATAAACAATCGCTACATCCAATGCCATTATGAGAATCCCCACCACACTAAAGTGAATCCATTCGAACCATATACCAAAACAGCACATGATAATACACAGGGAGAGGTAATGCAGTGCAAATTTAATCCATGTCTTTCCGGTTCCGTCATCTTCCTTTGGTTGGAGCAACACCGTAACCACGGTTGCTACCAAGCTCTCCAACAAGATCTTCCAGAACGTGCTGACCGGCATTTCCGTAGCTCCTTCCAGCGTAAAACTGATTGTGCATACCAAAAAGATACCGCTTGTAATATATACAAACCATTTAATATATTCACCGATTGACTTCATACGATTTCCTGCCTTTCTATATCCCCAGTTTTTTCTTCAAGACTGCTACATACTGCCGCGAGACGATTATCTTCTCGTCATTTCGTAGCTTCGCTTCAAAGCGCCCGTTAAAAATTGGCTTTACATAAGCAATCTTTGCAATATTCACAATTACCGACTTGGAGATGCGTAAGAAATCCGTATGCTCGTATTCCTGCTCAAGCTCAAACAACTTTTTATGTACTTCATAAGCCTCTTTGGCGGTATAGGCAAAGATATGATTATCCACTGCTTCAAAGTAATAGATATCCTTCGGTACCAGCTTCACAATCCTGTCTTCTGCATACCCTGTCAGTTTTTCTTCTGTTTTCAATGCCTGTATCAGCTTCAGTACACGCTCATCCAAAGAAGTACTGCGGATGATGATCTCATCCTCTTCACCGGGCTTTGGCGTTTCGATTGTTATTTTCATCGTTTCCTCCATCTCACGAACGACTTCGTATCAGGAAGCTCTTTTCTCTTCCAAACATATATCTATCGGTCTGTCTTCCTGCTATATTTCAGCATACCGATTCCGACTAACAAAAAGATTATACCACAGGAAATCAGAATAAGCCATTCATCACGCATTTTTAGTGTGTAATCTCCCAGCGTCAGACAGATGCCCATTGCTTTTTGATACTCTTCTGTTATCATTTCCGGCACGCCTTCAAAAGTCTGTTCTAAGATACCTTTCGTCATGACTTCGCGAAATGCCGCAGTACCATAGATAATCGGCGTGCATTTCATCATCGTAGCAATTCCGTCCGACAAGGTTCCAATCGGAAGATAGATGCCGCCGAGGAATCCGACCAGCGTTCCGATGACAGTCCCGAACCCTCCCCATGCGCCTTCTGTCTTTGCTATCATTGCCAAGGCATACATCATGGCAGCATACACGAACGAGTTCCCGATAATCATTGCTACGATTTGTATGTGTTCCATCAGTAAATACGGCTCCATTCCCCGCGCCACACCGAACAGTTCCATAATGCCTAACGATAAGATACAGATTAGCACGGCGGCCGCCCATGCTGCCATGATATAACTTAAAGCTATCTTCAATCGGCTAACCGGTGCCGTATAGATGGAATTCAATTTTCCCGTTACTCTGTCCCTGATCATACCGGAATACACCGAGATGCTGACCGAGACAGCATTGATTGACAGAATTCCGGCAAAGGTCCATGAGAGAACCAGATGATTTGCAAGTGTCTCAAGTTCCGCCCCCGCCGTCGCAAACGGTCCTGCAATCTCCAGAATCGCATCTACATTCATATCTCCTAAGAAAAATGCCATCAGCCCAATGATAATAAATGCAGACAGCAACGAGAAAAATACCGCACTCCGGTCACGCAGATATACCTTCAGATGTCTTCCCGTTAATATCATAAGCTCTTCCATGATTACTTCTCCAACTCCTTTCCAACC
>JAZSIB010000194.1:0-17226 GCA_045533585.1 Lachnospiraceae bacterium
AAAATACGGAATTCGTTAAGGATATGATCTATAATTGTTTGCAGATTGGAGAAGGGTGGAGTTACTGATATGAGTGTAATGCAAAAACCAAAAACACTAAAAGGAGCAGAATACCGCTTTGATGCGTTTGAGAACGGGAAGGTACTGCTTAACAAGAAAAAACAGCATCTTCCGGCGATGGGCTGGAACAGCTGGAATGCATTCGGAAGCGGAAACACCGCAGCGTTAACCAGAATAATGGCTGATAAAATCGTGGAGCTGGGTCTGGATAAACTGGGGTATCAGTATATTGTTCTGGATGATGGTTGTTATAAGTCGGAGCGAATTGACGGGAAACTGTCAAACGAAGAGGTTAAGTTCCCGGAAGGCTTCAAGGCATTGGGGGATTACATACATGAGAAAGGTTTGAAGTTCGGTATGTACAACGATATCGGTACCAATCTGTGTGCCGGTGCAGCGGTCGGAACCTGTGGACACGAGGATGTGGATGCACAGTGCTACATTGACTGGGGAGTAGATTTCTTAAAGGTGGATAACTGTTACTATCTTTGGGATAATGCAACCTTTTCTGCAAGAACGAACGCAAAGTATGTATATGCACCGAATATTAAGGCAGTCAGAATTGTAAAAAACGGCTTTGAACAGAAGCTGTCTGCGGTAGAAGACGGAAAATTAACCGGTCTTGGTGCACGCATTGAAGAGGACTATGTAACCAATATCGGAACCTTTGACGGAACCAATGTCGGTACAACGCCGGTTGGTATCCGCAGCAGTGAATTGGTATTTGAGTTGGAAGTTCCTGAGACTGCGGAGTACAAAGTATATATCAGTTATGCGACAGACGAAACGGTAGGAACGGGAAGCTGGTTGCAGCTTGCAGTGGCAGAAGAAGTATTTTATGATGATTTCCTGCCTGCTACGGAGAATAGCACTGCATTTACCGAGAGTGACGGGATTGTAGTGAAGCTTACTGCCGGTAAGAATCTGCTTCGTATTATGAATCACAGAAGACAGGAGAATACACTGGATTCTTACGCAACGTTGCTGGAGGGATTGAATAAAGCAAATCCCGATCACGATGTGATTTTCTCTATCTGTGAATGGGGCAAGACACAGCCGCAGAACTGGGGTTATAAGGTAGGCGATTCTTGGCGTATTTTGAATGATATTACGTTCTGTGTCGGTTCGGATGGGAATCCCGGAAGAGGAACATGGTTTGACCGCGGGACAGCGAGTGTGACCTCACAGTATGACAAGGCAGTCGTAATGGATGAATTCGCAGGTCTTGATAAGGGCTGGAACGACCCGGACATGCTGATGATTGGTATGAACGAGTTGAATGATACCATGTGCAGGACGCATATGGCGATGTGGTGCATGATGAATTCACCGCTGATGCTCGGTCTTGATCTTCGACGTGTGGAGAAGGGCGATGCACTGTATCAGATTATTGCAAATAAAGAGCTGATTGCATTGAATCAGGACCCCCTCGGTATTCAGGCAAAGAGAATCTTTACTACGATAGAAACGGACGCACCGGACAAGGATTATATTACAGAGCATGAGCGTTGCGATATCCTTGCAAAGCCGCTTGCAGACGGCAGCGTGGCACTTTGCTTCATCAATCTGAGTGACCATGAGTGGAAGGGGCGTTTGTGTGTTACAAGCGAACAGATTGTAAAAGCAATCGGAAACAAGATGAAATCTTCAGAGATGTTCCGAAATGCAAAGACATATACTGTAACCAATCTATGGAGCGGTGAACAGAGAGAACAGCAGAACGGATGCTTTGAAGTGGAACAGCTTCAGGCATGCGAAAGTATAACACTTCGGGTAAAACCATAATCTTTTATCAAGGAATGTGAAAAAGGATGATACAACGGGGAGAATCCATAAGTGCCGGACAATTTGTGGCTGCGTTGTTAAGACAGGCAGAGATTGCTCCGGTCAATCATGACAGTATGCATTACGGGTATAGCAAGGGATGGCTTCAGGAACAGGATGTAACAGGAAAAGACCGGCCTTTACAGAAAAAGCAATGCGCGCGTATTGTTCATGATTTTTTACGGATGGAAAAAGACGAACCCGATGAGATTGATTCAGGTCCTGCGGGGAAACTGCAGGACCTGTTTGATTGCAGGGTGTGTGCGGGGCATGTGATGCAGGTATATACAAAAGGTATCATGGATGGTTATCGGAACGATGACGGAAGATATGTTTTCGGGATGGAAGACAGAGTCTCAGAAGAGTTGGCGGAACAGATTTTGTACCGTATTTTCCATACAGAGAACAGAGTAATACATGAACAGGAAGACAATATGCAGGCAAAATGCATAAGCTTTCAGGAAGCGTCCTTATTACTGCAATCCGCATCGGATATACTTCTTTTAGATGTGCGTCCGGAAGCGGAGTATCAGGAAGGGCATCTTAAAAATGCAATCAATATTCCGATGATGAATATACTGAAAAACCCTTATTCGGTCAGTGAACGTAGAGATATTCAGATACTGATGTATTGTAAAAAGGGATATATGAGTGAGACTGCAGCGCAGAGTCTGATGCGTGCAGGTTATAATGAAGTGTCATATTTTGCATGGAAGTGTGATTGATGAATTGAAAAATAAAGGAATATATGGTATCGTAATAGTGATTATTTATACAAAGAATAGGAGTGCCGGTTTATGATCAAGAAACGCAGCCAGAGCGAGCAGTGCAATTATATATCTGTTGTAAAAGTATATTTTGCCGTAGCAGTGATAGGCATTTTTCTGTTTTTGGTGCTGGCACAGCTGATATTGCCGGATGAGAGAGAAAAATATCAGAGTGAGTGCCGTGTGTTTGAAGCAGAATGGCAGCGTGTTTTGGAGGACGGTACACGGATTCCGATCGACTATCCAGGTAAGCTTCCGGCAGAGCGTGGTGAAGTTGTGACAATTGTGACAACGGTACCTCAGGGGATTATAGAAGGTGACGCGATCTGTTTTGAACCGGTTTGGCAGAATGTTGATATTTATGTAGGAGACAGTCTCAGGGTTTCATACGATACAAAGGATTCCAGACTGTTTGGTGCGAACAGTCCGCAAAGAAATCTGTTTGTACATCTGCACAGTTCAGATGAGGGAAAAGAATTAAAGTTATGCTTTGCCAGTGATTCCAAGTATGCAGGCGATATGCGTACGGCATACATAGGTGATGTTTTGAGTATCTGGATGTTTTTTCTTCATGAGTCCGGAATACAGACAACGATTGCAGCGTTTATGGCTTTTATGAGTTTGTTCTGTATTATGATTTCTCTGGTTCTGAAGTGGGTATACGGCAAGATGCTGCCGCTCAGTTATCTTGCATGGACGATTTTACTCTGCGCGCTTTGGGTGTTGTCAGAGATTAATATCCGGCAGCTCCTGATACCAAACGTATCAGCGTTTACCAATCTTACCTACTGGTGTCTGATGGTGTTACCGTTACCATTGAATCTCTATATGAATGAGATTCAGAATTCGCGTTATAAAAAGGTATATGTCATCCCTTTGGTTTATGCATCTGCGATGCTGGGAGTGGGAACTTTGTTACAGGTGCTGGACGTTGTACAGTTTGTACAGCAGTTGTCTTATGTGCATGTCGGAATTGCGATTACCATTATCTGTGTCATCAGTACGATAACTATAGATGTATTCAAAAAGAAAATATATGACTATTTTCCGGTTGCAATCGGAGCATATGGACTTTTGGTTACGGCAGTTTTAGAGATGGTGCTGTACTATATGGATATTGGTATTACTTTGGGTACTGTATTGCTGATTGGTCTGATGTTTCTTTTGATTATGGCGATTATTAAGACCGGACAGGATTTACTTCGTTCGGAGCAGAAAAAACAGCAGGCGATTGCTGCAAGAGCATCACAAGCGAAGTTTTTGGCTAATATGTCTCATGAAATCCGTACCCCGATTAATGCAGTAATCGGTATGAACGAGATGATAATCCGCGAAACAGACATAGATACGATTCAAGAGTATGCAAGAAATGTTCAGAGTGCAAGTACGATGCTGTTGGGACTGGTAAATGACATCCTTGACTTTTCCAAGATTGAGTCAGGTCAGCTGGAATTAGTTGAAGATAATTACAGTATTGCCGGATTGATTCAGACAGAAATATTGCTTCTGAAAGCAAGAGCAAACAACAAAGCAATTGCTACCAAGCTGGATATTGATCCATATATTCCTGCTAAGCTTTATGGCGATGAGCTTAGAATAAAACAGATTGTTACCAATGTGCTTTCCAATGCGGTGAAGTATACGCAGGAGGGAAGCGTAGCGTTCAAGGTATTCTTTGAATGGATTGATAATGAGAGTATTAATCTTTGTTTCTCCGTGACGGATACCGGTGTTGGGATTCACAAAGAAGATTTGTCGAAGTTGTTCGATAGTTTCAAACGTCTGGAACAGAACAAGAACAGAAATATTGAAGGTACCGGACTCGGATTAAATATTGCGAAGCAGTTGGTTGATTTGATGCGTGGAACTATCGAGGTAGAAAGCGAATATGGAAAAGGCTCTACCTTCCGCATCGTGATTCCCCAGAAGGTTGTAGAAAGAACTCCGATGGGAAGCCTCGATACAGCGTTGAAGGAAGCCGGAAAACAGGAAACGATACCGCAGAAGCGCTTTACGGCACCAAACGCAAAGATATTGGCAGTGGATGACAATACTATGAATCTTGCGGTACTTAAGGGACTGTTGAAACGTACCAAGGTACAGTTGGATCAGGCAGTCAGTGGAAACGAATGTCTTGCGCTGACTGCAGAGAAGAAATATGATATCATTCTGATGGATCACATGATGCCTGATATGGATGGCGTTGAGACCTTGCGACGCTTAAGAAAAGACAAAGACAATGTGAATAAAGATACGATTGTAATTGCATTGACTGCGAATGCTGTGGCGGGCTGTCGGGAGATGTATCTGGGATATGGTTTCGATGAATATGTCTCTAAGCCGATAGAGGCGGAAAAGCTGGAAAAACTATTGTCTCAGATGCTTCCGGAAGACATGGTCGTTTTTGAAGGAGGTACTGTAGAACGGTCTGTTAAGGCAGAAGAGGTACCGGGCAAGGCGGAAAAGAAGCCGGCTTGGACGGCAGATGCTTTGTTGGAGATTGACCGGGAGGTCGGATTGTCTTATGTGATGGACTCACAAGAGCTGTATCAGGAGATTCTTCAGGCATTTTGTGAGCAGGTAGAGGAATATCTTCCGCAATTACGTACCTGTTATGCGGAACGTAATTGGTCTGCATATGCAGTACTTGCACATGCAATCAAAGGGAATGCGCGTAACATCGGTGCGACTGCATTTTCAGAGTTTTCAAAAAAACAGGAATTTGCAGCAAAGGCAGAGGAAGAGAAGCAGTTAATCGAAGATTATGATGTCTACCTTGACATGCTGGAGAAGCTGGCGAAGAAGGTCAATCGTATGATAGAATCATAATGTATACAAAAACAACAAAGATTTATTAAGAAAAGAGGGAAAATGATGGGTAATTGGGGCGACGATTACGAGCAAACAATGGAGAAAGACACAAAAGTTAAGGTAAGATTTATGTTCAGTTTTAAGATGATGAGCATTGTGATTAACCGGATATCGGATGAGACCAAAGAGTGGGATGATAAGTATCCGAAGAAGGATTTGTTGAAGATACTTGCAAATATCATGGTTATTTTTGCTTTTCTGTTTATTTTTACATACAGCTTTTTGGTGGCGGCTACCGGTATTTTCTTCTTGTTTTATCTGTATGCATTATTTCAGTTATATCGTGCGTGGAGAAGATTTGAGTATTCAGGACTTGTATTCTGGCTTTATACCATTGTAGGTCTTGCAGCAGCTTTTGGGGTTGGTATGGTGCTTCAGAAGCTGATTCTGAATGTGTAATAAAAAAAGGAGCTGTCACAGCTCCTTTTTTTATTTTATAAGTATTTTATTACTTGGTCAAGTACCGGAGCATAGTGCTCATCAACAAGACCAAAGTCTTTGTTCTTATAGGTCCAGATTGCACGTGCAAGATTCAGTTCTTCCAGCGCCTGATTGATATCGGCGAGCCACTTTACTGCATCGTGGCAGTCTGCCTGGTCGATAACACCGTATTCGCCGCAATAGAGCGGTACGTTGAACTTCTTTGCAACTTCCAGTGCCGGCTCAAACATCTTCTTAAAATAGTTGACGTCAATAAGTGCATCAGAATCCTTCTCAAATTCGGCATCAAAGTCGGAACCGAAGATTTCGTGGGAACGCTCGTACATTTCGCGATGGGAGAGCGGGTAAGGGCAGGTATAGCCTTTCGGCATCGTCGGAATCCAGTGTGCATTCTGGTGGGTATATACGAGAGGATTATAGCAGTGGAATGTGAACACTACATTTTCATCATATGGGGCATCCATAAGGGTGAGACCGTAGATACTGCTGTTGAAGATACCACCAATCATGATGCGGATATCGGGAGCAATCTTGCGGATTGCTTCGATGGTCTTCTTGGAGATACGGTTCCAGTCCTCTGCAACTTCTCTTGCAGTAACCTCATTCAGTAACTCGAAGGTTACTATGTCGGTAAGATGACCGTAACGGGTTGCAAGTGCTTCCCAGAGCTTGATAAACTTTGCCTGAAGCTCATCTTCATGGAAGAAAGCAAAGCAGTCCGTGTTGTCGAATACAAAACCGTTTACTTTGTGGATATCAAGGACAATCTTTAAGTTGTTTGCCTTGCACCATTCGATGCAGTTGTCTATGTAAGCGTAACGAGCTTCAATCATATCACCGTCATCGGTCTGGATCACATTGTAGTCAATCGGAAGTCTGACATGGTCGCAACCCCAGGATGCAATCTTGTCAATGTCTGCCTTGCTGATAAAGGAGGCGTAATGTGCATCTGTATAATTCTCGTCTACACACTGGGAAAGCCAGCCGCCTAAGTTGACGCCTTTCTTATAACCGGTAAATTCTCTCATAAGTAAATCCTTTCTCTCTGCAAATAAAATCTGCTTAATACATTTATCTTATCACAAGAAAACACAAAAGAAAATGGAGAAAAGCAAAATCATTGAAAGATTCACCATTGTATGTGAAATAAAAATATGGCATACTGTTCAAGTGAAAATGATAAAGAGAGGCAAGTTACATAATTCTGTGGAAGATAAGAGAATAAGCAGAATAATGCTTCTCAGAATGTGAGGAAAAATGAAAAAAATCAGTTTGTTATTAGTCATGTTATTATTGTTAAGTACAGTGGCTTGTGGCGCAACAGAGGAGAACCCGAATAACGCAACACCTTCCGTTGAAGCAGGGGACGATACACAGGTAACGCCGTCTACCGAGGAACGTGGTGATGGTCCGGATGTGCCGACTGAAGCACCAACGCAGGCACCGGATGAATCAGAAACGACGCAGGAACCGGTTAAGGTATATGCAGACCTTTCTCAGGATTATAATGCGTTGAAGGACAGCTACGAGATAGCAAACGGCTGGTCGAACGGAAGCATGTTCAACTGTACATGGAGAAAGAAAAACTGTACCTTTGAAGACGGAGTTATGAAACTTACGATTGATCTGGATGGTCAGGGGAACGGCGCTATTCCGTATTCCGGCGGAGAGTTCAGAAGCCGTGAGTTTTACGGATACGGATATTACGAAGTGTGCATGAAGCCGATTAAGAATGACGGTGTAGTTTCCTCCTTTTTTACCTACACCGGACCGTCTGATAATAATCCGTGGGATGAGATTGATATTGAGTTCCTTGGTAAGGATACCACTAAGGTGCAGTTCAATTATTTTACCAACGGCAAGGGTGACCACGAAAAAGTTGTGAGCCTTGGATTTGACGCAGCAGAGGATTTCCATACATACGCATTTCTTTGGGAGCAGAACGCTATTACATGGTATGTGGACGGAGTAGAAGTCCATAAAGCTTCGCTTAATATACCGAAGACCCCGAGTAAGATTATGATGAATGTATGGCCGGGTACGGGTGTAGACAGCTGGTTGAATGCGTTTGACGGTACGACACCAATCTCTGCAGAGTATAAGTATTTCCTGTATGATGAGAGTGGAAAACCGGAAGAATAATCCGGAATTTATAGAAACGCTGTGTATTATAAAAGCCGATTTTCGAAAGTCAGTATCTGACGATTGAGAAATCGGCTTTTGTATTTTATTTCACTACAAATGCAGTAGGAAGTCTCCAAGAGGAATTGGAGTAGTAGAAGGTTACACTGGTCATCAGGTATTCTTCATCGTAATACATACAGGAAGAAGAACCACCGTCTAAGTTTGCAGCATTCACTGCACCGTATTCCATCATGACACTGATCAGGTCGGATGCAGAAGCACCGAGATGACCGGAAGCACCACGTCCGTCTGTTACGAGAAGGAGAATGGCACCGTCAGCACGCTGGCCGATGGCGGTACGCGGGTTGAGACCGCTGCCCATGCCATTGAGCTCACGGGCTTCACCGTTGATAATGAGCTGTACGAAATGGTTGTTTTTGTCAGAGGCTTCTTCTTGGAATGCAACGGCGTCACGAATGCCGTTTTCCTTTACATAGGCTTCAAACTGGGAAGCGCTCATACCTGCCAGATTTTTGATGACCAGAATGTTATCGTTGTTAAGGCCGATCATATAGAGTCCGGGCCAGGAAGAAGGCTGGTTCAATTGAATCTGACCGTTACTTACGGCAACGCCATAAGGACGGGCTCCGGTGTTTTCGTAGGAAGCATATAGACCGCCGTTTACGGCAGCAATCGCTCCGCTGTCTTTTGCAATTACATCAAGATTCTTTCCATACTCACCCCAAGGATAAGTTGTGGCAACCGAAACACGGGAAGGGTCTTCGATAATCATCATCGTTCCGTAGAAGGTACGACCGGATACCGGAAGTACCTCAATGCCGTCTCGCGGGTCGCTCGGAGTATTGACAGATTCCTGTGAATTCGCTCCGGTGTTGGTGTCGGAAGCAGTGGGACCATCCGTGATAGAAGCGGAGGCACTGTTATTTACGATGTTTGCATCCTGGCTTTTGATGGCAACCTGAATCAGCGAGAGGTCGACATCTTCATCCATTGGTTTCATGGAGTTCTGATTTACCATAGCCTGAATCTCAGCTTCAGACAGGAAGACCGAAGCAAGGAATTTTAACTGACCAGTCTCAAGTACAGTAGTAACAAAAAGCTGACGTGCACTTATAGAAGGTCCGTGACAAATCAGAAGTATGGATAATACCAACAGAATCACGACAGCACCGATTGTAGTGCCGACAAAGGCGAGTCCCTTTAGTATATAGGCAGTGATTTTTTTCAGAGGTTCATTTTTCATAGGGTGTAATCTGCTTTCATTGTATTATTTTGATTTGAATACCCATTCTTTCTGGATGCGGAAGCTGATAAAGAACAGGATGGTATCTACGATTGCTTTCAATGCAGTCTGACCAAAGGTTTTCGCAGTGAAAAGGTAGGTCAAAAGTGTAACCAGAGTGGCAGATACCAGTAGCTGTATGACGCATAGCATCGCATAACGCGACAGAGAAGAGCGACAGCCGGAACGAAAGACCAGTGCACGGTTCATCTTGTAGTTACAAAGCGCTGATAGCAAACGGCTGATAAAAGTTGCAAGCAGAATTGATACTTCTGTTTTCAGCTCCCAAGGGAGTAGACCCAATCCTATGTTTATCAAGGTAAATATCAGTAGTTCAATAAGAGCAGAAGCGATTGAACTCATACCGAATTTAAGAATTACAGCATATATCTTGAAGGAATCACGAATCGGATGAAAATGTGTAGAGGCGTTTTCGTCCAGATAAATCGTCCGAATTTTAACTTCGGAGAAAGGGATATCCCTTGCCTTCATTTCCAGCAACATATTGGTCTCGTATTCAAAGCGTTCTCCGGCAAATTCCGTCATGGCATTTATGTAATGGGCAGGGATTGCACGTAAGCCGGTCTGGGTATCAGAAATATGGATGCCGCAGAACAGTCGAAAAACCGTCTTAGTCAGATTGTTTCCGAAGCGGCTCTTGAACGGTACCTCAGGCTCGGAAAAATCGCGCACGCCAAGAATTACTTCGTCCTTGCGGTCAAGCATGGTCTGTGCACAGGCAAGAATATCATCTACATGATGCTGACCGTCTCCGTCAATCGTAATGATACCGGGAGAGTCCGGACGATGTGTAAGAAAATACTGCATGGCAGTTTTCAAAGCGTGTCCTTTACCATAATTTTTGTCATGCACCAAAAGGGTACAGGCATCGTGAGCAGATACCGTTTCAAACGGTGCCAGATGTGCCTCGTCGCTGCCGTCGTTTACGACGATAATGTCGTGAAACCCTTTTTCAAGCAGGGCGTTCACGGTATGGATTAACTTTTCGTCCGGGTTCAGGGAAGGAAGAACCACAGTAACGTCGGTGCTTTTCAACGGAGTTGAATTACTCATGTTTTCCTCATTTCTTCGTAGTGTAATGATTACTGGATTTCCTGCATGTCTGCAATTACCCAGTGTGGATTGTCTTTGCCGTCGTCTGTATCATCCAGATTGATAAAGTACATACGGCGGTGGAAGATGTCGTCCTGGTGTTTTCCGGTTCGGGTAAGCGTCATGTGCTTTTCAAAGTAAATATCACAGGAGAAGCAATTGTCACCGTATAACACAATGTTTGTAACGGACTCTTTGGAAAATGCCGGGTCACGGAAGTAGTGGTCGCTGATAAAGGTGATATCAATGTTGGTTGCCCACTGATAAGCTACGGTGTCGTAGTAAGAACCGCGAATCAGATAATCACGCATATTATAATAACCATTCAGACTTCCTTCCAGATCGTCCGTCATGAAAAGGCTCCATTTTTTTGCGATAGCTAGTGGATCAATCTGGTTACTGAGCCAGTCAGGAAGGGTATCCTCGCCTTTTTGTTCCGTAAGTGTCAGTTCACCGCCTTGGGCCAGAAGATAGTTCATAGGTTGAAGCAGATTATCTGTTATGGTAAAAGTAGGAGCTTTGGCAAGTCCTTCAAACCGGTATTCCAGAAGTTTTGGAACCTCAATGTACTCAGCAACGTATTGATAGTCCGGATTGTCGATGATTCTTGGCTCGGTTTCTGTTTCTTTTCCGTTAATCTGTAGTTCATAATTAATCGGGATGGTAACGGTGCAGTCAAACAGAGGAACGTCTATTTTATTTGTTGTAGCTTCAAAGGCAATCGGCGTATCTTGTGCATCAAGCACCCGGAAGTCTGCATCTTTGGTAAGTCCGATGTGATAGGTAGCGAGAGCTACCTCTTCGTCCAGATACTGAGGCGCTGTGAGTGCAGTGCGCTCTGCAGATTCAAGATCAAGAAGAACGTCATTCGCATATACACGGTAACAATCTGCAGCGATAATGGTGTACTCGTTATAAACAGGGAGCAGGCGGCCGTCTGTTTCACGGAAGGTAAGCGGAGTGCCGATGGAGTCGGTTGCCCGGACATTCTGTGTCAGAAAAGCAAGGTCAACCGGCTTTGCAGTATAAATACTGTAAGTGTTATAGGCTTCGCTAGAAGTGCTGATTATAGGTTCTCCGGTAAGTGTCACAGTAAAATCAGAAGGGACGGTAAGGTCAAACCGTTCATAAGTTACGGGAACAGAATATATTTTTGCGGAAGCTTCACCGGTAGAGAGCAGAACCGCTTCTCCGGTTGCTGCTATGTTGCCCATAGTATCGGTCACACTGAAAACCGGTTCATCTACGAAGCCTTCGGCATAGTAGGTGCAGATTCCGGATTCCTCCGATATGATATCGTCTTCTGTAAGAGCGATGCCGTCTACGCTGACAGAAAAACCTGTTGGGATGCTGAGCGTATACGAAGATGCCAATGTGCTTGCTGCCGGGATTATAGTGGCGAGTTTCCATTCAGGTATGGAAAGAAAACCAAGCTTTACTTCCTCAGAAACCAAGTTGAGCTGTAATTGAGCTACCGTTTGCCCGTTGCAGAGGATGTGGTAAATCGGGTTATTCACATCAAAGCTCTTGGGAGATAATTCGTAGTCCAGTTTTGTTCCGCTGCAAAAAGAAATAAGTTGGGAACACAGCTCTTCAGCAGAAGAAAAGCGGGTAGGGGAATCACTGCCGACAAGACCGGAGAGTGCGGAAACGTTCTTCGTGTCAATAGATTCCTGCATGATGTTGAGATAATCTTCGACCATATATTTTGCCTGAGAATTTTCAAACTTAGACAGAATACGGTATACGGAACATAACAAGATTACGACCAACAGCAGAAGTGCGGCAGTATAGCAAAGATAAGTTATTTTGAACGTTGGTTTTTTCACTGTATTTCACCTTTCGGGTATTGTAATTGTGTTTTCATAGCAGAAACTCGGAAGACAACCTGTCCGGTGTGAGGTCGCTCTGCATAAGCTGAAGGCTTAATCATGGGAAGAGGAAGCGCAGACTTGTAACTGCCGGACGGTATATTTTCAAAAAAGTCACAAAGTCCGGTGTCAAGTCCGACAGTAGTACGGTACAGACCAAAACGGGTACAGTCATATACCTTGTTCGGATTACGTGTCAGGCTCTCACCATAGTATTTGAGTTGGGAGTCATATTGGTCTAATGCGTTCCGTACAACATCCCAAATGTTCATACCACCGTAGGAGGCCAGGTCCATTTCCCATTCCATATCGATGGGGTTTTCTGCATACAGATGAAGATAAGCTTTTTTGACATTCCACAGACCATAGCGTCGGAAAGAATCCGGGTAGGCGGTCGGGTCTGCACTCAGCTCCAGTGCCTTGGTAGCAAGGTCTGCAACAAGACAGTGTACGCCATGTCCGTATTCGCCGTTCAGGTCGTGAGTGACCAGTACGTTTGGCTGAAAACGGCGATAGAGTTCAACGATAAAACCAAGTGCTTTATTATAGTTATATAATCCTTTGGCATGAGAGAGGGAAGCAGAATAAATATCTTCGTGATTCCCTATCACGGGATAATTACGGACTCCACAGTAGTATAGGCCGTTTAACAGTTCATGAGTACGGCATTTTTCTGTATGGTATGTAAAATACACTACTTGTGTTTTAAGACCAAGCTCACTGGTATAGTACGGTATCGTACCGCCAAAAAACAGAATCTCATCGTCTGCATGGGTTGAAAGAACAAGGAGGTCCGCCCGTTCGTGCGGTTGTTCCCATATCTGTACCCAGTCGGGAAGAACCTCTTCCGTGAGAGGGGATAGCCCTGCGATGGAGGCGCCGCCTTCCGGTATGATGATTTCGAGCACATCAGAGCTCGCGGGGAGTTCTAAATATTCGTGCAGAAAACCGTTTTTTCCATAAACATAAGAAACATCGTTGATACGCAGTGTCCAAGGCTTTACTCCCGGCTTTCCGCTGTACCAGCGTGAATTAACGGTTGTTTGGTTGTTTGGATTGGTGCCAAGATCCCATTCGATATATAAGCTATGTACATCGGCTGCATTCTCTATGCGGATAATCGTGCCGCCGGATAACTCCAGATTGGTATAATACGAATGGTCTGTGAGGTACTTACTATCATAGCCGTTCGAAAGTGTAATCACAGGTTCTGCTGCGTTTGCAGAGGCAGAAAAAGGCGCTGCCAGAACAAGGGAAAAAAACAGGGTAAAAATGGATGATTTAATATAGGAAATCATAGCTCACTCCTTTGCCACTTTCGGCATTATAGTATACTTTCGACAAATATGCAAGAAATAAGAAAAAAAGTACGAAAAAGAAAAAAACAGAGAAGAAATAATTGCAAGATGGTAAGAAAAAGTGCATAATAAAATAGAGCATGCATAGAGGGAGAATTTATCTTGCATGAATCAGGCAAAATCAGCTGACAATATGGTTGTGCAGAAAAAATGAAATAGAATCGAGGTTAATATGGCAACGGTAGCAATTACAAAACAGAATTTTGAAGCGGAAGTACTGAAGTCGGATAAGCCTGTACTGCTTGATTTTTGGGCACCGTGGTGCGGTCCCTGCCGTATGGTAGGTCCGGTGGTGGAAGAACTGTCGGAAGAGTGCACCGGAGTTAAATTTGCCAAGCTGAATGTGGATGATGAGACGGAAGTTGCAGAGCAGTACAATATTATGAGTATTCCTACGCTGGTTTTGTTTAAGGATGGCGTAGTAGCAAAGCGTATCACCGGTGCAAGAGGAAAAGCTGAACTCAAAGCATGGCTGGAAGCATAACCAACGGAGGAATAGATAGCATGGCACTGACAGAAAAACAGGTCAGAAGACACAAATGGGTGGTACGGATTGCAAGACCGATTTTCCGCCTGTATATGAAACTTGCGTTTAACTATCATTTCGAACCGATAAAAGATGTAGAAGGGCCGATGATTGTAGTGGCAAATCACAACTGTGACTTAGACCCGGTTATGGTAGGACTTGCCTGCCCGCATATGTATTTTGTGGCAAGTGAGCATATTTTCCGTAAGCCGGCGATAGCATGGCTGTTGGAAAAGTTTCTGGCTCCGATCGCACGACGCAAAGGTAGTGTAGATGCAAGTACGGTGATGGAGATACGCTCCAGAATCAAAGCCGGACACAGTATCGCAATTTTTCCGGAGGGCAACCGCTCACTGGACGGACGTACCGGACTGATTCATCCGACGACCGGCAAGCTGATTAAGGCATTTGGGGCAACGCTGGTGACCTATCATCTGGAGGGTGGATTTTTTACAACTCCGAGATGGGGCTTTGGTATCCGTAAGGGTAAGATGACCGGACGCTGCGTCGGTGTGTATCCGAAAGATGAACTGAAAAAGATGAAACCGGAAGAGATTCTCGAACTGGTAAGAAGAGACCTGTACGAGGATCCCTACATAACTCAGGAAAAAGAAAGAATCCGTTTCCGTTCCAAGGCACCGGCAAGAGGTCTTGAGACAGCGTTATATCTCTGCCCGCATTGTAAGAGTATCGGAACACTGCATAGTACGAAGAAAGAGATTATCTGTACCTGCGGATATCGTGCAGAGTTTGATGAGTATGGATATTTTTCAATTCCTGCGAAGAGTGAAAATGTAGTACAGGAACCCATCTTCAAGACTTATACAGAGTGGTATCTCTGGCAGCAAGAAGAGATTGCAAAGCTTTATGCCGCTTATCGTGACAGAAAGAGCGTAAAACAGGCGGATATGCAGGAGGCGGGGAGCTTCTCACTGGATGAGTTCTGCGTGTTTCCGAACAATGAAATATGTCTGCATGAAGTTGGGGATGATGAGCGGAGCAGGCCGGTTATGGGCGGAATGCTGAAAATCAGTACAGAAGGTCTTAGTATCGTAGGTACTGACGGAGAAAAAAGAGAATTTCCGTTCAAGGATATCCCGGAGATCAGTCTTTGCGGACGCAACAAGCTGGCATTTATTTGTGACGGCGGGTATTACGAGATAAAGACACATAAGTTATTCAATTCGCGTCTGATTATTCGGCTGTATGAGCTGATAAATGAAAAGGATGCAGCGCCGTTACCGGAGAACTAAAGGGAGAACAGGCTTAGCAGAAACGTTACAGCGATGTGAAAACGGCGAAACCTTGATGGTGCCGATTCATAGAAACACAGAAAAATAAAGCAACAGAGAGGAAAACAATATGGATTTTTCAGCAAGTAACACCGTGTTGTGGAACAGTATCCTGCAGTTTGGCATCATCGCGGCTGCAATACTGATTTGTAACATTATCCGAAGAAAAGTACCGTTTATTCGTAAGGCATTGGCGCCGACAGCGGTATTGGCGGGTTTTGCTCTGCTTTTACTTCGTCAGACCGGAATTCTCAAGATGGATGTGGATTTTCTTGAGATGTTAACTTATCATGCAATTGCCATTGGTTTCATTGCGCTGAGTCTTCGCGTGGAGAAGAAAGATAATTCCGCAGAAAAAGGGACAGGTTTTAAGAGTGGCGCATTGATTGTAAGTACCTACTTAGTGCAGGCATTGGCGGGTCTTTTGGTTACGGTTCCGCTTAGTTATACCGTAGTGAAGAATCTTTTCCCGGCAGCAGGTGTTTTGCTTCCGATGGGATACGGACAGGGTCCCGGACAGGCAAATAATATCGGCTCGAATTACGAGGAGCTTGGATTTGTCGGCGGACAGACTTTTGGTCTTGCGATTGCGGCAGCAGGATATCTGTGTGCATGTATTATCGGTGTGATTTATCTGAACTATCTTGTGAAGAAGAAGCTTGTTGTTCGTGGAGAGCAGGAGACGAAGCTTCGTTCGTTAGACCTTCATGAGTATGAAGATGAGGGTGAGATTCCGATTGCAGAGTCAATTGATAAGTTCTCGGTACAGGTAGCACTTGTACTTATGGTGTATTTGGCTACATATCTTGTAACTTTAGGGCTTACTACCGGTATCGGTATGATATCAGAGGGGCTTTCCAATATGGTATCTTCCCTGCTTTGGGGATTTAACTTTATTATCGGATCTGTGCTTGCCATTGTGACCCGTTCCGGTATTGCAGTATGCCAAAAGAAGGGAATCATCAAGCGGCAGTATCAGAACAATTACCTGCTGAGCCGTATTTCCGGTGTGGCATTCGACGTAATGATTGTTGCAGGTATTGCGGCTATTAACATTGATGAGCTGAAAGGTCTCTGGGTACCGTTCGTCCTGCTTGCAGTAGTGGGTGCGGTAGTTACCTTTGGTTATCTTCTTTGGATGTGCAAGAAGCTCTATCCGGATTATGTGTACGAAGGTTTTGTATCCATGTTCGGTATGCTGACCGGTACCATCAGCTCCGGTGTGCTTCTAGTAAGAGAGATTGACCCGGAATACAAGACTCCGGCGGTAAACAATCTGGTCATCGGCAGTAGCTACGGCATCGCACTCGGCGCTCCGATTCTGGTTATTGTCGGTCTGATTGCAAAGTCAGAGCTGATGCTGTTTGTATGTACCGGTATTATCATTGTATATCTTGCAATTCTGTTGTTCTTAATGTTACATAAAAGAAAACGATAAATTTTTCACGAAATCGTTAAAATTACTATTGAGTATTCCTCAAAAATGTGAGAGAATATAGCGGAACGTGTCAACCGAGCTAGTGAAGACACGACAAAGTGATATCAAAAAGAAAGATGTTTGAAAGGAGTTATGGCATGATTTATTCACACGAAGTTGAGAGAATGTGTCCCGTAACACAGGGCGTTAAGCATGGTGCAGCGCCGATTCCCGAGGAAGCAAAATGGGTAAAAGTTAA
>JAZSIB010000145.1:0-5382 GCA_045533585.1 Lachnospiraceae bacterium
CAAGTTGCTTGCTTTCGTTATTCTGGGTCTGTGTGTAGCAGTATGTGGTCTGATTAAGGTAAGCCGTCTGTCCACGATTAACTACTCCGTTATCGCAAAGGATATCGAAATGGATGCGATTCTTGCAGTTGCACTCGGCGGAAATGCGCTGAGCGGTGGTAAATTCAATATGTGGGCATCGATTCTGGGTGCGTATGTAATCCAGTTCCTGACCACAACGCTTTATAAGATGAACGTACAGTCCACGGCACTTCCGGCCTACAAGGCAGTTGTTGTTATCCTTCTGGTTGTACTTAGTGCACCGATTGTAAGAGAAAAGTTTGCAGCGCTTGGCAAGAAGCTTCGCCCGCAGGCAGTAAAGGAGGAGAACTAGTATGAAGTTTATGAAACGTCTTCGTGAAAAGACAAGTAATATGACGGATACAAACCTGCTCCTCACCATTACGATTGTCGTATTCGTTGTTATGTATCTGAGTGCAATGATTTTCCTCGGAAAAGGTTTCTTAAAGACACAGACATTATTCAATATTATGAATGCAAATGCATATCTGATTATTCTGTCCTGTGGCCTTAGCTTGGTAATGATTACCGGCGGTATTGATATCTCCGTTGGTGGTGTAACAGCGCTGGTAAGTATGTGTTGTGCGGTGTACTTAGACTTCCATGGCGGAAACATCTGGGTTGCAATGCTGATATCCGTAGCAATCGGTCTTGCATTTGGTCTGGTACAGGGATATCTGGTAGCGTATCTGGAGATACAGCCATTCATCGTAACGCTGGCGGGTATGTTCTTTGCCCGTGGTATGACAACGATTGTGCATGTCAATCCGTTCAACGTTGAGAACGAGCAGTTCGTAGCGTTGAAGGATACCCGTATCATCGTTCCTTTCGTTGGTGCGAAGAACCGTCTCGGTGTATACGTAGATGCTTACATCGAAATCGGTGTTCTGGTAGCACTGGTAGTCGTAGCAGTTCTCTTCTGCGTACTTCGATGGACGAGACTTGGCCGTAGCTTCTATGCAGTGGGTGGTAACAGCCAGAGCGCATTGATGCTTGGTATTAACGTAAAAAGAACCAAATTCCTGTCCCACGTAATCTGTGGTCTGTTGGCAGGTATCGGTGGTTTTGTATACTTCATGCATGTTGGTTCGGGTTCCCCGTCCCATGCGAGCGGTGCCGAGATGAACGCGATTGCGTCCTCCATCATCGGTGGTACGCTGCTGACCGGTGGTGTTGGTAACATCATCGGAACCTTCTTCGGTGTTCTTTCGTTGAGTACCATCCAGAACATCGTATCTTCCATCGGTCTTGATCAGGCTTGGTGGACCGGTATCACGATTGCAGCGATGCTGTGCATGTTCCTTGTGGTACAGAGTGTTGTATTGGCACGTAAGTCGAATAATGCCGGAAAGGAAGCGGTTGCTGAGAATGCGGCGCTTGCGGCAGAAGCGGTTCAGGCGGAGGTTAAGGAACCGGAAAGTAAATAGTAAGATTGAATGTGCGAAGAGCCGGACGATTGTCCGGCTCTTGTTTTATGTGATATTATTTTATTATAGAGGGAACTTTTTGATACTCTTCTTTATCTTATAAGTAGATGGATACAAATGAGGGGGAAGGAGAACGAAGTGGAGCAACGAAAACTTGAGTGGTTCTATAACAAGATAGTTGGACTTCAGACTGATATGTATCGGTTTGCTTATAGTGTATTAAAATCTTCTGATTTATGCGAAGATGCGGTTCATAATGCAATCCTTAAGGCGCACGACAATCTGCATCAACTTAAGAATGAGGAGGCGTTTCGTGCGTGGATGTTCCGGATTATCCGGAATGAATGTCTTGCAGTCGTAAAGAAACAGAAGCGTTTTGTGCTGTTGGATGCTGAGATGGCACTGCAGGAGACGGGGGCAGTAGAGGATAGAATTGATGTTGGGAATGCAGTTCTGCAACTTTCGAGAAAGTACCGTGAGGTTATCGTCTTATATTATTACTATGAGTATTCGCTGGCGGAGATTGCAGAGATACTTAGAATTTCACAGGGGACAGTGAAAAGCAGGTTGGCAAGGGCAAGGAAGGCTTTGCGTAGAATGCTGGAGGGTTCCGGAAAGGAGGATTCGCATGAAGGATTGGAAGAGTACAGAGATAAAGAAGCAGATTGATGCTGCGATGCCACAAGTACCGGAGGGTTATGCTCTTATGGTAGAGAACACAATATTGGAACTAAAACGGAAAGATGATACCGTGTTAGAGAATGTGCAGGAAGCGAAGCAGAAAGATGATGTTGTGACAGTGAATGCACAGGAAGAAAAGCGGTACGGTATGCGTTGGTACGGAAGACTTGCAGTGGCAATGGTGACGCTGGTTGTAATTCTGGGTGGGACATTTACTATATATCCGGTATTAGCGTCCGAGATTCCCTTGATAAACCAATGTGTATATGCGTTATCGCCGACGGTGGAGCCAAAGGAAGAGGTAATTGAGAAGATAATGGAAAAAGTAACAGAAGTATTGCGCGAATTTTTATCTGGGGAGCAGGCGGATATTGAAAGGCATCTTAGAGGGGAGAACGAGGCACAGGATGAGAAGATTTATCTGCCGATTGCGTATTTACGTTTTCTCTGTAATCGGGAAGAACTTCATCTGTCGGACGATTCTGATGTTGAGGTTCAAGTGAACATTGGAACGATTGAGACAAAGAAGAAGGCGTTTGTTTATGAAGTGAATGCGACATTTGAGCTGATTTCGAAGGAAGGTTCTGTTCAGACAGAGGAATGCTTTTTTCGAATCATAGAGAATACAGAGGGATATTATGTTCAAGGAATTGAGTTGCAGTCAGAAGGGTATCAGAAGTATGTGGAAGATTATATGGCTTTGTATGGTGAACCGATAATCTCGAATGATATGCCGGAACAGAGCCAGTATGATAATGCGCTCATGATATATCAAAAGAGTCAGGAAGGAGAAGCATACCGCTTTGAAACAAGGGAGGCATATCTGCAAACACTTCTTGAAGCCATTCATGCATCTGAGATAAGAGAGCTGCAGAAGGAGCAGCTTACTGCGTTGATTCGTGAGGAACAGCGTCGGGTGAAAGAGGGGATTACAGAGGAAACTAGAGCATTAGAAGATTTGGCAAGTGAGTTGATGTACCGATATTATCAGGGCAGAGTATCGGGTAGTGTTGCCGATTTTTCCGACATATTGGTGCGTAATGCGCAGACGGATTTGTTCTTCTACGAGGCTTTGCTTGCGGCAGAGCGGACCAGTCTTGGCGTTTTGAAGCCACTTGTGCATGTAGAAAAGGGACAGGCGGAAGTGTTAGACTATCTGCAGGAAACAGAGTCTGAAATACAGGTTCGATTCTATGTGCGAACGGAACTGGACTATGGAGTGGGTGAGGAGATTATACTTACATTCGAAAAAATAGGGGGCAAGTATATAATTACCGGATATGACCGCGCGGAGGGAGATGGTATTTATCTGAACCGACTGAAGCCGTTAGCAGAACAGTATCGCAAGGAAGGTATAAATTGGGAGGAAGCGAACCGATTGGCGTATGAGACGGTGCTAAAGGAATGAAGGCTTTCTTATAAAGAGGTAGTAGTATACACGGCAAGTAATTTATGTTATACTTTCTGTATAGATGAGATTTGTAAGAAAGCGAGGTGTATGCTTATGTTTAGAATGATAACTGCAAATGATAAAAACATGGCGAATGGCATGAGAAATATGTCACGAACACCTTTATCGGAAGAAGAAATTGCTTTTGTTAAATCTGAAATCAATGCGCTTGGTGCAGATGAGGATGTTTTCGTATTTAATGATGAAAGACATATTTTGTTGAGTACATGTTATAATTTTTATGAAGATAAAGTGTATGTAACAAGAAATGTTTTTCCGGATGATAAATACGGTTCAACTCATCCTCGTGATTTGATGAGCGTAAGGGCAGTGTTGGCTCATGAGTATTTTGGGCACAGAACGTATCGTGATGAGTATATTGCAGACACGGAACATGGATATGACTATCATACGACACTGGTTTGGCAGGATGAATGTCGGGCGAGTATAACAGCAGCGAAGCTTGCGCAGAATTTGTCGCAGAGAGATATAAGCTATCTGGTGCAGGATGCAATTTACCGTGCAAAAGAGTTTGGACAACTTATCGAGATGGACGATTTCATGAAGGAGGCTATTTATGGCTACACAAATGGAGAAAAGAATATCACGCGAAATATCACCCCAATCAATTTTGTTAGCGAATCAAGCCAGATTGGAGCAGGTACGGACGGGAATTATCACGACGAAATGTCCTGAATGTCAGGAATGTCCAACAATTATTACGACTCCGGGTGGAGAAAGAACAATTGTTGCTTGCAAATGCGGATTTGTAAGAAGCATTGAGATTAATCTGTAATTCAGGGTAAGATGATGAGCCAAAAGGTGATGATATGGTAACGATGGCAAGAAAGAAAATCACTTTTTCGAATGATATTGCAGATTATGCCAAAGATGGACGCTTAACGGAGCCGTCCGATGGGAAGCGTTATGAGTGGCGAAAAATGATTATCCGTGTTAAGCAATTGGGAAGACCTCTTACAGAAAAAGAGGCGGAGAATTATAGAATTAAATAGATATTGATACAGGCATCCTTATAAGGGTGCCTGCGTTTTTATTCCGGTATTCTCTTCAAATCCTTAGCTTTTCCGCCATTTGCCTTAATCATCTGCCGCCAACCCATTTGCGCGCCCAGTTTGTATAAGAAACGCGGAAATGCAACCGATACATACTGATTATCCTGTGCTTCTTTCTTAAGAATGAGTTCAGATAAAGATTTCAATGCTTTATCAATCGGTGCCTTGGGACCTTGACCGGGCTCCAGTTTTGGCATCATTGCCAAGCCGCCGCCTCCGCCGACACCGATGCCGCCGCTCCAGAGGAAGCCGGATTTTTCACACCAGTTCTGCAAAAGATGTAGTGCAAGTTCTGCTTGGATGCCCTCGTAAAAACCGCAGTTTACAACCCCGTAGATGCGTATCTGAGGATTCTGGATACGGGCTTCATCTAACTGAACGAGGCAGGACAGGAGCTGCCCCGGGATTCCGTCTACATAAAGCGGAAATGCAAATACCCAAGCATCTGATACAGCTAATGCTTCAATTGTTTTACCCGAAATTACAGGAGAATGAAATCCGAACTCTACAAGCTCAGAATGTTCTCCCAAGTACATTTTGATATCTTCCAAGAGTGTACCGCTGGCACTGTTATTCACTTTAGGACTGCCATTAATCAGCGCAATTTTCATAACACGATACCCTCCAATTCTTTTACTGATTTATAGAAGGAAACACTCTTCACCAAACCATCATAGTTATCTGCGTTTGC
>JAZSIB010000249.1:0-13159 GCA_045533585.1 Lachnospiraceae bacterium
ACTGTCTTCCATGCAACCGTACCTTCCTCTACGCTATCAAGCAGATACTCCATATTGGCAGTAAAATTCACATCAACAATACTCGGAAAAGCAGTTTTCATAATATCATTTACTGCTTCACCCAGCTCTGTCACATATAAATTTTTATCTTCCTTTATTATATAACGACGTGCCAGAATTGTCGTAACTGTGGTTGCATACGTACTCGGACGTCCAATACCGAGCTCCTCAATCTCACGCACCAAAGATGCTTCCGTATAATGAGGAGCAGGCTGCGTAAAATGCTGGAGCGGTTCACGGGAATACATGCTTAGTATAGCATTCTTCTCCAGTTTCTGTACACCGCTGTTGTTCGTGCTGACAACCTCTTCTTCATCATTATACACCGTTAAAAAGCCCTTAAATGCAAGGTTTGCAGTAGATGCGGTAAAACGATACCCTGCACCGTCGATTTTGGCACTGACTGTATCATACTTTGCTGCCTGCATCCGGCTTGCAACAAAACGCTTCCATATCAACTGATACAGACGGAACTGTTCTCGCGTAAGTGAGTCTTTCACCGCCGCCGGGGTAAGTTCAATATAAGTCGGTCGGATAGCCTCGTGTGCATCCTGAACCTTTTTGTCCGTGCTCTTTTTATTCTCGGACACCATATAGTACTCGTCGCCGTAATTCTGACAGATATACTCCTTTGCTGCTGCATTGGCCTCATCCGACACACGAACTGAGTCTGTACGAAGGTACGTAATCAGACCTACCGTACCGTGTCCGGCAACATCAACGCCTTCATACAACTGTTGTGCCACACGCATCGTCTTCTGAGTCGAAAAATTCAGTTGTTTTGATGCCTCTTGCTGCATGGTACTGGTAGTGAACGGATTCGGTGCCTTCTTCTGACGTTCTCCACGCTTCAGATCTGTAACGGAAAACTCAGCACCTTCCAGTTTTTTCAGTACTTCCTGCATCTCCTGCTCATTACCAAGCTCTATCTTACTATCCGGTGTTCCATAAAACTTCGCACTGATTTTATTCTTCCCGGAAGTTTCAAACACTGCTTCCAACGTCCAATACTCCGTAGGAACAAAAGCATTGATTTCTTCTTCTCTGTCACACACGATTCGCAGTGCAACCGACTGAACACGACCGGCACTTAATCCCCTCTTTACCTTTTTCCAAAGCAACGGACTGATCTTATATCCTACCATACGGTCCAGAATTCTTCTGGTCTGTTGCGCATCTACCAGATTCATATCTATCGCTCTGGCTTCTTTTATGGAATTCTTAACTGCATTCTTGGTAACCTCGTTAAAGGTAATACGGTTCACTGCAGTGGTATCCATCTTAAGAATCTGTGCCAGATGCCAGGAGATAGCTTCGCCCTCACGGTCAGGGTCAGTAGCAAGATAGACTTTATCAGCCTTCTTTACCTCCTTTCGAAGCATCGATAAGATATCACCCTTACCACGTATCGTAATATACTTCGGTTCAAAGTCATTGGTCTCATCGATTCCCATCTGACTTTTCGGCAAATCTCTTACATGACCGTTCGAAGCCACAACCTGATAATTCGAACCAAGAAACTTTTTAATTGTTTTAGCTTTTGCCGGCGACTCCACTATAACCAGATTCTTCGACATATCTTACTCCGTTCTCAAAAAATATTTCAGTTACCGCTAACGAACTACTTTTACATAGTAATTCTTTATCGGCTGCCTGATATACCCCACCATTTCCAGACGCATAAGGCATAACAAGAGTGCATCTTGCGGCAGTTTTGTCAACAAAATCAACTGTTCTATGTGTCTGGGTTCCAAGTCCAAACAAGCATACACTATTTTTTCCTGCGTTTCAAGAACTATTTTACTTTTTTGTTTTTTACCGTTTGCGGATTTATTTTCAAGTTCAAGATGAAATTCCGGTAATATATCTTCCGGCTCGATAACGATCTTTCCTCCGTCACGTATCAGATCATTACAGCCTTCGCTCAAACGGTCTCCGATTCTCCCCGGCACGGCATAAACCATCTTCCCTTGCTCCAGTGCACACTCCGCCGTAATCAAAGTTCCACTTCGTTTCGCTGCTTCAATTACCAAAACTGCGTCCGACAATCCTGCAATCAGACGATTTCTCGCCGGAAAATTCTGTGACATTCCCGGAGTTCCGATTGCATATTCCGTGACCAGACCGCCTTCCTGCTCCAACGTCTTCTTCAAGCCGACATGTTCCTTGGGATAACAGATATCCATACCAAATCCAAGCACTCCACAAGTATAGCCTTGTGCCTGTAGTGCACCTTTATGCGCATAACCGTCGATTCCTCTTGCCATTCCGCTGATAATCTGTATTCCGCATTCTGCAAGCACTTTTGAAAAACATACGGCAATCTCCTGACCGTAAACACTGCAGTTTCTTGCTCCGATTACTGCCAGCGAAGGTAGCTCATCAGAAGGAAGCCTGCCTTTATAATACAAATAATACGGAGCTCCCGGAATATTCCTCAGGCGCTTAGGATACTCCTCATCCTCCCTTGTTATAAAATTCACTCCATTTTGACAACCGTTCTCATACTCAGCAACATACTCAAACTCTCGTACAATCAAAAGCGACTCCAGAATACGTTCCGGTATACGCAATGTTTCCAGTATCTTTCGAAGCTCGCTCTTCCCCATGCGAAAGAATGCTTCAACATCTGCTATACGCTCAAAAATCCGATCCAGATAATGTACATCCATCCCCTGTACCTTTGAGAGTGCAAACCACATCATTTTACGCTTCATACGCTCATCTCACCTCCACACTACGATAACTCAGTGCTTCGCAAAGATGAGCTGATTTAATACTGTCCGCTCCATCCAGATCTGCGATTGTTCTTGCCACCTTCAGTACTCTATGATAACCGCGTCCACTCAGTTCCATTCCCTGAAACGCATTCATCATAAGTTCCTTCTCCTCAGAACCTAACACACAGAATTCATCTATTTTCGATGAAGGAATCTGTGAGTTGGTTCGAAAGCTGCAATTCTTATAACGGCTTTCCTGCAGCTTACGCGCCTTGCATACCCTGTCACGTATCGACTGTGAATCTTCATACTTTTCATCTGAAAACCATTCGGTATATGATACCGAACCAATCTCGATGCAGATATCAATCCGGTCTAATATCGGCTGACTCAGCTTCCCACGATACTGTCTGACCTGACTCTCACTGCAGGTACAGCGTTTCCTATCCGGATAATACCCACATTTACAGGGATTCATAGCAGCTACAAGCATAAAGTTTGCAGGATAGACCACACTGGAATGCACACGATCAATGCAGATTTTCTTTTCTTCTAACGGCTGACGCAACACTTCGATTACCGCACGTGAAAATTCCGGTAATTCATCCAAAAAAAGAACTCCGTTTGAAGCCAGACTAATCTCACCCGGTCTCGCTTTTCTTCCACCACCAACCAAAGCCGGCATTGTCACCGTATGATGAGGTGCACGGAAAGGTCGCTTTTTTATCAAGGAACTTTTCTCTTCCAATCTGCCTGCAACACTATATATCTTTGTAATCTCAATACTTTCCTCCATGGATAGTTCCGGCAATATCCCCGGAACACGCCTTGCAATCATCGTTTTCCCGGCTCCGGGCGGTCCTACCATAAGAATATTATGGTGTCCGGCTGCAGCCACCTCCATAGCTCTTCGTGCAACCGGTTGTCCAATCAGAGAGGAAAAATCCTCTTCCGGCATTATACCTTCTGTTTCCTGCCCTGTCGTATCTGCGAATTCCAACTCGATCTGTCTGTTTTCATCAAAACTCTCCGGCTTAGCCGCATAGCGAATTACTTCATGAAGATTCGATACCGGAAGTATCTTAATCCCTTGAATAGCACTCGCTTCTTTGTAGTTTGCTGCGGGTACCATACAATACAAAAAACCATGTTTTTTGGCTTCATAAACAATAGGAAGCACCCCATTTACAGGATTCACCGAGCCGTCCAGACTCAGTTCTCCTACAAATAAAATGCTTTCTGTGTTTTTTTCGGCAAGGTATCCGGCTGCCACCAAAACAGCAACCGCAATCGGCAAATCAAATGCCGTTCCATCCTTTCGGATATCCGCAGGTGACAGATTTACCGTTATACGTTTGGGAGGTAACAAATAACCGGAGTTTTTCATCGCAACCCTTACACGCTCCTTGGCCTCCCGCACTTCTGAAGCCAACAGACCTACCATGTCAAATACCGGCAAACCATCACTCACATCTGCTTCCGCCTGAACAACCACTGCATCGATTGCATCCAATGCCGCACAATATATTCTGCTAAACACTTCTCATCCTTTCCCTAAATCGGGAACAAAATACCGCACTGCTATCTTATAACAGTGCGGCAACAATGTCAACCATATATTAACAATATTGTTTATATCTGTAATTACTCGTGATCCAGAATCTTCTTAAGCTCATCCATGAAGGTATTCACATCTTTAAACTCACGATATACAGAAGCAAAACGTACATATGCAACCGGATCGAGATTCTTAAGCTTGTCCATCACAATCTCACCAATCTTGAAACTGGGAATCTCTTTTTCTTCCATAGAAAATACAGAATTCTCAACTTCATCTACCAACGCTGTTATCTGCGCCACCGAGATCGGTCTCTTATGGCAGGAACGGAACACACCGGACTCAATCTTAGCACGGTCATACGGCTCACGAATATTGTCCTTTTTAATTACAACCAAAGGAATCGTCTCTACTTTTTCATAAGTAGTGAAACGTTTGGAGCACTCATCACACTGACGTCTCCTACGAATCGAGCAGTTATCATCTGCCGGTCTGGAATCAATTACGCGGGTATTTTCTTTTCCGCAAAAAGGACATTTCATGCTTTACTCCTCCTAAGTATTGCTGTTTACAAGTTTAATTATAGTAATAATTCATGCTTCGTCAAGTATAATCCACACAGATTTCATATAGAAACAAGCATTTTTCTTTTATTTTCGCATAATTTGATAGCAGAGATTCTATAAGGATGCCATAATGAGATTTTGTGAATTCAAGCGGAAAGAAGTTATCAATTGCCGGGATGGCGAACGAATCGGTTATGTCTGTGATATTATATTTGATGAATGCAATGCCTGTATCAAAAAAATTGTCATTCCCGGTCAATGCAAGCTCTTCGGTATTCTCGGAAAAGAGCAGGAATATATTATCCCTTGGAATTGCATCCGTCAGATAGGTAATGACGTTATACTTGTAGACATTGACCTAAGCTGTTATCTTGAGAACTGTGATTCTTAGCATTACAACAAAAGCAACGGAATCTCAAAATGATTCCGCTGCTTTATCCAGTTCTGTATTAATCTTTCCAACTGCAAACCCTTTACGGTACAACGACGCAACAATCCGGTTCTTTTCTTCCTTCGGAAGGCAGGTAATCGAATAGCCTCTGCGCTCTGATTTTCTCAATGCAGCTCTGACTGCCTTATCCAATGCTTCCTGTTCAGGACATACATCAAACTCCGACGCTAACTCACCATATACACTATCAAATAAGTCTGCACGAATACCTTTTTGCAGAAGTTTCATGGAGAGGGTCCGCTTGCTCTGTTCTCCCATATGATATCTGAGATACTGTTCTGTAAAACGCCTGTCGTCGATGAGCTTGTATTCTTTTAGTCGCTCTATCACCTTATCAATACTTTCCGGCAGGAAATCCTTGTTTTTCAGTTTCTGTCGCAACTCCGCTTCTGTATGATCCCTGCGCTCCAGCAAAAACAAAGCTTTCTGATATGCACGTTCAGCTTCTTCTGCCATATCTCTTTCGTTACTCCTGCTCTGCCTCGGTCAATGCCGGCATATCAAACTTGGCTCTCACCTTATTCTCAATCTCAGCTAATACTTCCGGATTATTCTTAAGAAAAGCCTTAGCATTTTCACGTCCCTGACCAATCTTGTTCTCATTGTATGCAAACCAGGCACCGGTCTTTTGAACAATTCCTTCATTTGCAGCAATATCAAGAATATCACCCTCCTTGGAAATACCCTGTCCGAACATGATATCAAACTCTGCCTCACGGAACGGCGGCGCAATCTTGTTCTTAACCACCTTAATACGGGTACGGTTACCAATCACTTCTCCGTTCATCTTGAGAGATTCAATCCTTCTCACATCCATGCGGACAGAAGAATAGAACTTCAGTGCACGACCACCGGTCGTTGTCTCCGGATTGCCAAACATAACACCAACCTTTTCACGCAACTGATTGATAAAAATAACGATGCAGTTCGACTTACTGATAACCGCAGTCAGCTTACGAAGTGCCTGAGACATCAAACGCGCCTGTAAACCAACGTGTGAATCACCCATCTCACCATCAATCTCTGCCTTCGGCACTAACGCTGCAACCGAGTCAACAATCACGATATCCACAGCACCGGAGCGCACCATCGTCTCTGTAATCTCGAGCGCCTGTTCACCGTTGTCCGGCTGGGATATGTAGAGATTATCAATGTCTACTCCGATGTTCTTTGCATAAACCGGATCAAGTGCGTGTTCTGCATCAATAAATCCGGCAATTCCGCCTCGCTTCTGCACTTCCGCTACCGCATGCAGTGCAACCGTCGTCTTACCACTGGATTCCGGTCCGTAAATCTCAATAATTCTCCCCTTCGGAAGTCCGCCGAGTCCCAACGCAATATCGAGGCTCAACGCTCCGGTCGGTACAGTCTCTATATTCATATGTGCATTATTCTCACCGAGTTTCATCACAGTTCCTTTACCGAACTGCTTTTCAATCTGAGCCAATGCTGATTCTAATGCTTTCAACTTTTCTTCTCTGGCCATATGCTTTTCTCCTTTATCGAACTTGTGTTCGTTTTTGTTTTTATGTTACTTGATTTGTTACGGTTTGTCAACATTTTTTTGCCTTAATTCTGTACAGGATTTAAGTCTTGTTTATCCTATCACACTTCCCCACCTTTTTACAGCTCTTCGGATGTAGAAATAACATAGAAAAAATTATTTAAAATGATGAATTCCCGTTCCCACCTGCTCCCTTCTTTCATAATTAAAATGAACAAAATTACAACCGTGTTTACAGCATTCTGACGATACAAAAAGAGCTGTTGCACCACAGAGAATTCCTCCCCTGCTTTGCAACAGCTCCTGAATCTGCCTCACTGAAACTTTATTACTTGAACAATGCATCAATAAAATCATTCGGATCAAACTTCTGCAAATCATCGATTTTCTCACCGACACCGATATACTTCACCGGAATACCCAGTTCAGACATAATCGCAATCGCAATCCCACCTTTTGCAGTGCCGTCGAGCTTCGTAAGAATAATACCGGTCACATCTGTAACCTCACAGAACTGTTTTGCCTGAACCAACGCATTCTGTCCGGTCGTACCGTCCAATACTACAAGTGTCTCCTTATAGCAGTCAGGATATTCACGGTCAATCACACGATTGATTTTCCGAAGTTCTTCCATGAGATTCTTCTTATTATGGAGGCGACCTGCCGTATCACAGATCAGCACATCCGTATTCCTTGCTTTTGCCGCTGTTACCGCATCAAACACGACGGCCGCCGGGTCAGAGCCCTCCTGCTGTGCAATAAGTTCCACACCCGAACGGTTTGCCCATTCTGAAAGTTGCTCTATCGCAGCAGCTCGAAACGTATCTGCTGCTGCAAGCAGAACCTTTTTCCCCATGCTTTTTATTTGTCCCGCCAATTTGCCTACAGATGTAGTCTTACCTACACCGTTTACTCCAACAATCAAAAGCACTGACTTTTTATTTTCGAATTCATACGCATTGTCCGAAAGAGACATCTGTTCTTTCATGCTGTCAATCAAGAGCTGTCTGCATGCAGCAGCTTCTTTTATTTTGTTCTCTCGGACCTTTTCCTGTAATGACTCAATAATATCACTGGTTGCCTTCGTTCCGATATCAGCCATTATCAAGGTCTCTTCCAGTTCCTCATAAAAGTCTTCGTCAATCTCACTGCTTTTGAAAATAGAATCCAGACCGGACATAATATTTTGCCTTGTCTTTGTCAGTCCTTCTGTTAATCTTTGAAAAAAGCCTTTTTTTTCTTCCATAAAATCACTATACCTTTCCAGCTCCTGTCAGACTTAGCCCGCAGGTTCCTTATTTGTCCAGCTCGCCTTCAATCAAATTTACAGATACCAACGCAGAAACACCTTTCTCCTGCATGGTAATACCATAAAGCCGGTCAGCTGCCGCCATCGTTCCGCGTCTATGTGTAATTACGATGAACTGCGTTTCTCTGGTCAGTTTATTGAGATACTTTGCAAACCGCTTTACGTTGGAATCATCGAGTGCTGCCTCAATCTCATCTACAAGACAGAACGGCGACGGTTTTAGATTCTGAATTGCAAAAAGCAATGCAATTGCAGTTAACGCTTTTTCTCCACCGGACAACTGCATCATATTCTGCAGCTTCTTTCCCGGCGGCTGTGCTATAATACAAATACCTGCTTCCAGCACATTATCACTGTCTGTCAGCTCTAAAGTACCTTTACCGCCACCGAACAGCTCCTTAAAGACTGCATCAAACTGCTCTTTAATATGCACAAATTCTTCTTCGAACTGCTTACGCATCTCTGCATCAAGTTCATTGATAATACCAATCAAAGTGTCTTCTGCAGCCTTGATGTCATCCCGCTGCGAAGTGAGGAAGGTATATCGCTCGGAAGTTTCTTTATATTCCTCGATGGCATTTACATTTACATCGCCCAAGGCCTTGATTGCATTCCTAAGTTCCGATATTCTTCGTTTGTTTTTGGTTGCACTGGTGCATTCTTCATCCTTAAAAGAAGCTGCTGTCGTCGGAGTCAGCTCATACTCTTCCCAAAGATATGTAACGGAAGCATCCAACTGCTCCTGTAATTTTTCTGCCTGATTCTGCAGACGGAAAGAATCCTGATCTAACAAAGAGATTCGCTTCATCAAATCATCGCTCTTGTCAAAGAATCCACTGTTAATCTGCGAAATTCTTTCCTTCTCTGTATTGTATGCTGCAATTACTTCTTTACATTGTGCCAGCTGCTGAATGCTTGCTTCTTTGTCGATACGGTTTTGCTCTGCATCTGCTTCGCGTTGCTTTTTCTGGTTTTCAAAGTCAGCAGCACTCACGCAAAGAGTCTCAATCTCTTCTCTGAAGCGTTGTAATTCGCCTTCTGCACGTTGTATATTCTCGTTGATGAATTCTTCGGCGCTGGTATAATTTCCTGCTTCCAGACGCAATGCAGCCGCCTGCTCGGAAAGATTCTTTTCAAATTCCTGCTCCTGTTCCAGAAGCTTGGTATAATTCTCAATACGGCGTTTGTTCTCTTCACTCCGATTCAGATTTTCCTGTAATTCATCCTTTTTAGCCTGAATCTGAGCATCAATACTCTCTGCCTTAAGCTCAGTCTCCTTCAGCCCCGCTGCCAAGGCACCGTATTCGTCGCGAATCTCTCTTAGCTTTTCTTCTTCTTTGTTAAGATTCATCTTTGCAGTATTCTGATTCACATACAAATCCTGCAATTCACGTTGATGGCCTTCCAGTTCTTCACGTTTTTTCGAACGTTCCAGACGAAGCGCATCTTTCTTCTTCAGTAATCCTGCAGCCTCTGCTTTTACTGCATTCAATGCCTCTTCCAGTTCTTCCAGTTCACGTTTTCTACCGAGAAGATTACTGTTGTTACGGTAAGCACCACCGGATATCGAACCACCCGGAGTCAGATATTCACCATCGGGAGTTACAATTCGAAGCGAATAACGATATTTTTTCTGTAATGCAATCGCATAATCAATATGTTCTACGACCAGGATGCGTCCTACCAGATAATTGATTACATTCCGATACTTCGGATCCGTTTCAATCAACTCTCCTGCATAGCCGATTACACCCTTTTCATGGGATAAATCCTCCGGCGCATCTTTTTTACCCTCATCAATTCCGGTTAACGGAAGAAACGTCGCTCTTCCGTATCGATTCTGCTTGAGGAACTCGATTAATCCTTTTGCCGTCTGCTCATCATCCGTAACAATATTCTGAATATTATTACCGAGAGCGGTTTCTACAGCTGTCTCATACTTTTTTTCTACACAGATGAGGTCAGCTACTACACCATGAATTCCTTTATTCTTTTCTTTTTGCTCCATAATCTTACGGATACTGCTTCCATAGCCTTCATAACGCTCCGCAAGATTCTTCAAAGACTCCAGCTTCGATTCCTGAGCGGTACACATCTGCACCTTTTCATTGTAGATACGTTCTGCCTCATGTACCTCTGCCTGTAACTTTGTAATTTCTTTTTCTGTCGTTTCGATTGTTTCTGTTTTTGAAATAATCTCATCTGCCGCTGCCTTTAACAACTCTTCTTTTTCTTTTACAGCCAGCTCGACGGCAGCTTCGTCCGACTTATTGTTTAAAAGATTCTGATTAATCTCCGCCTTGCGAATCATAATCTGTTCTTTTAAGGTTTCAAAGTGCTGTATCTCGGTCTTAATTTCACCATTTCCCTGCAAATAACGGAAAACGTCATCATTCAGACCTTCCATGTTTTTCACTCTGGCATCAATCGCTGTTTTCAACTTCATAAGCTCTTCGGAAATATCCGCCTGACTCTCATTAATACGAGCCAGCTTGTCCTGATTTTCGCTTAGCTTTACCAGATACTCGTCACGCTCTGCCTGCTTTATCTCAAATGCCTTTTGGGCAGCTGCGATTCGTTCATTGTAATGCGCTTCGTTCTGAACAATGCTCTCCAACTGCTGGTGAATCAGCTTAAGTTCACCATCAGCTTTCTCAATCTTAACCTGCAGTTCACTGCTTTCCGTATGTTTTTCTTCCAAAAGAGCCTCTAACTCTTTTAACTTTTCGGTCAGTTGCTCAAACTCGTTTCTTACGCCTTCGTACTGTTCCTTTGCAGATACCAAATCGGCTTTAACTACAGAAAGCTTTTCTTCCTGCTTTTGCTTTACTTCGGTATTATTATCGAAGTCTAAAAAGAACTGATTAATCTCAACCAGCTTTAATTCTTCTTTGTATTTTAAATACTCTTTTGCTGTTTCCGACTGTTTTTCCAGTGGTACTAATCTGCGTTCTATCTCTGCAATAATATCTGTGACACGCGACAGATTCAGCTTCTCTTCTTCCAGATTTTTTTCGGCAATGCTCTTTCTTTTCTTGAATTTTACAATACCGGCCGCCTCATCAAACAGCTCACGCCTGTCTTCGGGCTTACCACTCAGAATCTTATCAATCTGACCCTGACCGATAATGGAATATCCCTCCTTACCGACACCGGTATCCATGAAAAGTTCCTGCACATCACGCAGACGGCAGGTTGCCCCATTAATCAGATATTCACTTTCACCCGAGCGATAAACACGACGCGCTACGGTAACTTCTTCATAATCAATCGGAAGCTTATGGTCACTGTTATCCATGGTAATGGCAACATAAGCAAAACCAAGTGGTTTTCTGGCTTCTGTTCCCGCAAAAATAACATCCTGCATGCTGCTTCCACGCAATTGTTTTGCACTTTGCTCACCCAATACCCAGCGCACAGCATCTGCGACATTACTTTTACCGCTTCCGTTCGGTCCTACGATTCCGGTAATACCGTCATGAAACTCAAACAATATTTTATTTGCAAAGGATTTGAATCCCTGTATCTCAATACTCTTTAAGTACATTTTTCTACCTGTCCTTTCATTATCGAAAGTTTGTTATTCCTGCACCAAAAGTTTTAGTGACTTTGCCGCGGCTTCCTGCTCTGCAGACTTTTTGGAGCTACCCGTTCCTTCTGCAAGCCGTTGCTCATTCCAGATAACCTGAACCGTATATTGTTTTCTGTGATCCGGACCTTCTACTTTTATTACTTCGTACTTTAATTCTCCGCCGGTATGGTTTTGGATATACTCCTGCAAACGTGACTTACTGTCAACAAACAAGCCTTTATCCTGGAGCCGCTTTAGAATATTTTCTTCAATAAACTGTCTTGCTGCCTCTGCGCCACGGTCGAGATAGATGCTGCCGATAACAGCCTCTAACGCATCAGAAAGAATCGAATCCCGCTCTCTTCCACCGGTAAGCGCCTCTCCTTTTCCAAGGCATAAGCATTCACCGATACCAATCTGTCTTGCACAGACTGCTAAGGACGGCTCGCATACCAGTGATGCCCGTAGCTTTGTCAGTTTTCCCTCTGTCTTTTCATCATACTTCTGATACAGATAATCACTCACTACCAGTTCCAGAACTGCATCTCCCAAAAACTCCATGCGTTCATTATGCCGTATCCCGGTATTCACCTTTAATTCGTTTACATAAGATCGGTGTGTCAGCGCCTGTATTAACTTTTCTTCGTCCAGATATTGATATCCGATTCTCTTTTGAAACGCAGAACGTATTTCAACATCCCGTATATTCTTCCCCATATTTTTCACCGTTTCGAAAATGCAGCCAACTACATACCGATTATCAAGAATGACGTGTTACCGGTCGGATAGCACGTCATTTTCTTTTACTATTCTGTTACACTAAAATGTTATGCCTGTGCGCTCTTAATCTGCTCAACTGCATCACCAACAGTCACAATCTTTTCTGCTTCTTCGGTAGCAATCTCGATATCAAACTCTTCTTCGATTCCCATAATAATCTGGAAAACATCCAAAGAATCTGCACCCAGGTCATCTACAAACGTAGTTTCCATGGTAATCTCGTCTTCATCAACATTCAGAACCTCAGCAATGATTTTTTGTAACTTTTCAAATTCCATAATCTTCACCTTTCATTGTCTAGTTTTTGAATAAATTTTCTTTGATAACATTATTTATATTCATCTCCTGAAATGTAATACACTGCAGGATTGAGTTCTTTATCTCAATGCTCTTGGAATTACCATGCGACTTTACAACAAGTGCATTCAAACCCAGCATTGGCGCTCCGCCGTACTCTGTAACATCAAACTTCTTTAAAGTCTTTTTCAATGCAGGTTTTGCAAGCGCCGCTCCAACCTTACTGACTGTAGTACTCATAAGACCTTCCTTAATCATTCCGATTAACGTTGCACCAAGTCCCTCGTACAGCTTTAAGATAACATTGCCAACAAATGCCTCACACAAAGTCGGAGGCCAAGTG
>JAZSIB010000028.1:0-2403 GCA_045533585.1 Lachnospiraceae bacterium
CTTCAGCAGAGAGATGCATCTTCCGTCTGCCGCAAAGGTATGACAGATACCGCAACTGCTGGAATTCCCCACCTGTCCCGGACGGTTCTCCCGCTGTACACCGCTAGACGTACAAGCTACATCAAACTTGGCCGAATCAGCTAGGATGGTCAGCTTTTCTTCAATTGTAAGACCTTCATTAATCAGCATATCTTTCCTCGTATTGTTCTGTTCCCGCATCTCCTTCTGAAAAGAAACACGGAAGCAGACCCTCTTCTTATTTCCATCTGAACATTTGTTCGTTTTTCTTTATCTTATCACAGACACATACAAATTACAAGTTCTTTTCGAATATTTGTTCGAATGTAAAAAGCCGGAATCCAAGTTTTACTTTGATTCCGACTTTTCTCTATAACCTTAATTCTATTGAAAACTACTTTATAAAACCTTCCCTCATCAATAGCTCTATCACTCTTGCCTCACGCTCTAACATCGTAACAAACAACGGCTTTCCGCTTTCTTCACCATGTTCTTCTCTGCGGTTCACCTCGATTACCGTCTGCGGCGTCACGAATTCAAGTACAAACTCTTCTTCCGCCTCGTAAGCATCCAGCTTCTGCTGTCCTACTGCCTGTTCAACATCACAAAGATAATAGTAGTTATCCTGCACAAAGATATCTTCTACACTTCCTCTTTGGATACGATGTACCCAGCCAAACTCCCTGATACTGTCCGGCACCACAACCAATCCGGACTCTTCCTTCACTTCCCGAACTAAGGTCGCAAGTTGGTCTTCCCCCGGCTCGATTCCACCGCCCGGGAACTTGTAATAATCATATTTTTTACTATGTACCATAGCAACTTTGCCATCCTGTACGATAATCCCGCGTACCGACGGACGCTCGAAACGCGAGCCGTTCGGGTCATAGTCTTTTCGGTCCATTTCAAATAATAATCTCAATCTTGTTCCTCCCATAGGCTGCAGTTACAGCAGCACGCAACCCTTCTGGAGAATCACATTTGCATACTGACTCGTCTCTGTGGTCGCGATTACGGCATATGCCTTTTTCGCTTCTTCATAAAATGCAAAACGCTCCAGCTTCTGGATTACGGCAGTACCGCGTTCTTCTTCCTTTTCAATCATCTTCTCGTATGTCTTCCAGATGGAAACATCCGCATTATCCCCCGGTACACGCTCCATCAGGCTGACCGGCTTTTCCACATACTGATCAAGCGGAAATACCTGCAGGATAGCTTCCAGTATCTCCGGTACACCATGTCCGTCCATGCGGATTACGATGCCGTTCTTTCCCATAGTCTCTGCCGGGAAATTCCCGTCCGCAATCACAATCGTATCGCTGTGTCCCATCTCACAAAGAACCTTTAACAGCTGCGGTGAAAGTATCGGTGAAATTCCTTTTAACATAAATCCCTCTCATTCCGAGGATATCGCTTCTGCAAAAGAACATCCTCTATCGTTATTATTTTTTGCAACAATAATCAAGTTCACACTTTACAGCATATTTGCTCTATCCGGCATCGGCTCCAAGCCCTGAAAGCCATAAAACTTCTCAGCGTTTCCGCCGAGAAATGTCTTCTTCTCATCTTCGGTAAGCTTGTCTGACTCCGCGATAAAGCGTACTGCCATGATGTAAGTGATATCCGTCATTGTCCGCGGATAGTCACTACCCCACATCAGTTTTTCGATACCGCAGATATCCCTTGCCTCAAGAATTGCATCGATTGCAGACGGATACGGATAGAATTCCTTATGGAACAGCCAGGTAAGACCGCCGCTCTCGATATAGACATTTTCGTGCTTTGCAAGCGCGATCTGCTTCTGCCAGCCCGGTGTCGTTACCATGCCAAAATGTCCGATCGCAATCTTCAACTCCGGACACTCTGCAATCAGATACTCCATATCTTCTACCTGTGCATCGCCGTCTGCAAGGTCGATCGAGATAAATTTTCCCGCTGCCTCAACTTTCTTAAACAGCGGCAAGAGTTTTTTCAAATCCTGGTCTGCCAGACGTCCGGCACAGATTTTTACACCGTCTACGCCTTCCAGAAGATAATCGTCATTCTCTTCATACAGGGAGCAAATCTTAATCCGCTCCGAGAATTTGACCTTGGATTCCAGAAGATAGGCATCCTGATTTCCGTCGATATACTCCTGTGTTACCACACAGGCATTGACACATGCATAATCCATATTGGCTATCAGACGCTCCACCGTGTTCCTGTCGTCCTCCATATAGGGCGGCATCATCTGACGAATCTCCCCGCCGAAGTCACTCTTTCCTCCACCGACTCCAACCACCGGTTTTCCGTTCACTCTGCCGTTCTGTTTTTCCCAAAGATGCAGATGCGCATCAATAATTACATACTGACTCACAGGACTACTCCTTCCTTGAATATCGATAT
>JAZSIB010000293.1:0-3739 GCA_045533585.1 Lachnospiraceae bacterium
AGGACATTGTTGAGCCGTTATGGCCTATGGCACCATTTTTCAAGCCCATCCAGCCACAGGAATAACCATCCTGCATTGTGGTTAGATACTGCATCTGTTCTTCATCAAGCAATTTGCCTGACATAAGCGCTCTATCCCATAACAGGATGTCACAGACATTGGAATGTATATCTCCGGCACCACGTGCAGACTCTGCCGTAGCCATATAATCATCACTTTTCGGCACACTGCTGATATTCCCTATCTCACAGCTGGTGCTATTCATCATCCCGCAAGGTTCAAAGATGTTCTTCTGCACATACTCTTTGTAAGGCATTCCGGTTACTTGCTCCAGAATCAGTGCCAGAAGGAAGTAATTTGTATTACTGTAACTGTAACGTTTTCCGGGCGGGAATTTAAGCTCATTCTTATACAACAGGTTCAAAATCTCCTCGTCTGTCAGCTCTCCCGCATTGAAATCCAGATACAAATCCACATCGCCATCGTAAAAATCCATTGGTTCATTTACATAGTCCACAATTCCGGAACGCATATGTAACAATTGGTCCACCGTAATCTGCGAGCCATACAGATACTCGGGAAAATACTTGTCAATGGTATCCTCTACCCGTATATTTCCAGCCTGCACTTGCTGCAAAATACAAGCCCCGGTAAACTGCTTGGTAACAGAACCGATTTCATAGGTGGTAAACGGATCCACAACCGTTTCTCCGTCTGTCTCAAACGTATTCCAGCCACCTGCAAAGATTACCTGATCGTCCGTTGCAACCAGCATAGTACCTTCATAAACAAGTCCGCATTTTGATTCCAATCGTTCTATTAATCCACTGTACTTTTCATCATTACAACGCCATACCATGTTTTCATCAAACGAACCATTCGTGAATAATTTACGGTACTCTTTGGGTACATTTTGATTTTGCGCACCACAACCGCTCATCAACATCACAATCGCCATAATTACTGCTAATACTCTGCATTTTTTCATGCTTTTATCCTCCTGCAAATATAAATCAATTATACTCCCATCCATGTTCCCCATGATAAATCATCAGTTTTGTCTGCCCACCATCAATGCAAATATTCTCTCCCGTAATAAATCCTGCCTTCTCGGATGCCAGAAACAGAATCATATTGGCAATATCCTGCGGATTCCCAACGCGTCCTACCGGTTGCTGTGTTGCATCCGGTCCTTCATAAACCCTATACTCTGTATCAATCCATCCGGGAGAAATCGAATTTACACGAACCCTTCCGGACAAGCTGATTGCCAATGCATGTGTCAGCGCCGCAATTCCTCCCTTGGCAGCGGTATAGCTCTCGGTCTGTGCCTGACTCATCCGGTCACGAGAGGAAGAAATATTGATAACGCTTGCCCCCTGCGAAAAATACGGCGAAAACAATTTACACAGATAAAACGGGGCAGTAACTCCAACCGTCAACGCATTCTGAAATTGTTCCCATGTACAATCATCAATGCCACACATCTGCGGCGGTGCATTGTTAACGAGAACATCCACCCGACCATATGTGTCAATTACAATCCGGGAAAACTCTTCCAATACCTCCTTGTTGCTGATATCACCGACATAGTGATTCCCTTCCGTGCAATCAATCACGCAGACTTTCGCGCCCTGTTTTTTGAACTCTTCCGCCGTACAAAGACCGATACCGTGGGCACCTCCGGTAATGACTACAACTTTATTTTCAAAATCCATCTTTACGTCTCCTCATTTAAGATTTCCTTTACTGCCTGAAGCGCATTGTCTGCAATGATATGCGCTTCATATTCAGCCCATGTGTAGCGAAATTCATCCAGGCTTCCTTTCCCTCCGCCGGTCAAAACGAGTACCCCTTTACACCCTGCGTTATGAGCCATCACAATCTCATTTTTTCCCATATCGCCAATAACAAAACATTTCTTAATATCCAGCTTATATTGTTCTGCTGCTAATTGTATCAAACCAGTTTTCGGCTTTTTACATTCACAATGATCACTACTCTGATGCGGACAGCAGAATATATCATCAATTAACACTTCGTCTGCATTGAAAAATGCTTGAATCCTATTTGCCTCTTGTTCATACGTTTCCAAAGAAAGCGTACCTTTGCCGATTCGGCTTTGATTTGTAATAACAATATTCCGGTATCCGTTATCTTTTGCCAGCTTTAATGCTTCCTTGGAAAATGAATACGGCTCAAACAATTCAATGCTTGCTACCGCATCTCCTCCAAGCGTTCCTTGTAAATCCCAGAACAAAGCTTTATCCATGCTTAACCTCTGCTGATATTCATTTAGTGCCAGCAAATCTCTTGCCTGCAAAAACTTTCGCTGATTTGTTTCGTGTTCAATATCTTCAATCAAACTATATAGTTCATTAAAAGAACACCATTTTAGTGTTGTTCCGTTTTCTATCTCTGCATCAGTTAAATGCAGTATTGCCTGCTTGGTTTTGGTATGTACAACAAAATAATAAGAAAGAGAAGTAAAATCAGCATGGTACCGATTCTCAGAAACAATCCCAAGCGGCTCTATCGTATCACAGGTACAGCCTGTTTCTTCAAATACTTCTCTTACCAGTGCTGATACTTCGCTCTCTCCAGCATCGATTCCCCCACCGGGCAAAGAATGAAGATTGAACTTCTTGGCATACATTACAGCGTATTGACCATCTTGGTTCATCAATATTGCTCTTGATGTTCTTCTCGGTTCTTTTATGCTAAGCCCTTCCGTTCCGAGCACATTTTTATCCGTCAACTGACCGATTATTTTCCAATCGTTCAACATATTGCTCTCCTAAGTACACGTAATACCAAACATTCTGTTTCAATCAACATTATGATTGTCTTACTTATCTTTATTGGTGTTAATCTTGGAAATGATAGCACCTGTACAGATAACCATTTCAAAAGCAAGAAATAAACCAACACCAATAACAATACCACTCAACTCTCTCCCACTCCCGCAGTCAAACCAAGGCGAGAACAGGACTAATAATATCAACTCTAAAACAACAGTACCCAAGCCAATCAAAATATACTTCCACATATTTTTCATACTCCTTTGTCAAATTCATTTCACCATGTCATTTTGCCTTCGTCACGTAAAAACATTAAAACCGCAGGTAAATCTATTTCCGAAAACCTTTTTTCGTCTATCAGCTTTCGAACTTCATCCAAACCCGCCCAGTGCACATCTTCGCTATCATCTCCTGCTTTTTGCGCTTCTCCCTCTGCTTCACAAAGAAAGTAAATTCCAAAGGAATCAACCGGTCCTTCTATTGTCTGATAAGAAGCATACGGCTTTATACACTCCATAGAAAAGGAACTCCCTGTTGATATTATGGAATCCTGTTCACCACAAATCGTTTTCACCTTCAAACCGGTTTCTTCCAGAATCTCTCTTTTCAATCCGTCGACGGTTTTCTCATACTCATTGATTCTACCACCGGGTAATTCGTATACTTCCCGTTCCCCCGCTCTTTTTCGCAACTGAATAATCAGCTGTTTTCCGTTCTCCGATTCCCGAACAACGAAACCTCTTACATTAACATGGATCATACTTCCACCTTCTCCCATTCTTCTCGCGTAATTGCAAATACCTTCGTAATACCGTTTTCCTCGTCCGGATACTCATCCACCTGCTTACATCCATAAGAAATTGCTGTTTTCATCGATGCCTCATTCGTACTCTTCATATAAGAATAGACCATCTGAAACGGTGTATTGTGAAATGTCC
>JAZSIB010000275.1:0-2312 GCA_045533585.1 Lachnospiraceae bacterium
GTTGTCGGGTCAAGAGTTGCAAACAGCTTGTCCTCCTCCAGCACACCTGCCGCCGTCAGACGGTTCAGCAGCGTGGACTTGCCTGCATTCGTATATCCTACTATCGCGATAACCGGCATCGCGCTGCGCTTTCTCTGGGCACGTGCCACTTCGCGGTTCTTCACCACTTCTTCCAGTTCCCGCTTCAGCTGACTGATACGGTCACGGATAATACGTCTGTCTTCTTCGAGCTTTTTCTCACCCGGTCCTCTCGTACCGATACCGCCGCCAAGACGTGAAAAATTCCGCATACCGATCAATCGGGAAGAACGGTACTGGAGCTGGGCCAGTTCGACCTGTATCTTACCTTCCTTCGTACTTGCCCTCTGAGCAAAGATATCAAGAATCAGCATCGTACGATCCATAATCTTAGTGTTGAGTTCCGCTTCCAGATTCTTCATCTGTGCCGGAGACAATTCATCATCACAGATAATACCATCTGCTCCGGTCTGACGGATAATCTCTGCAATCTCTTCAATCTTACCCTTACCAAAATACGTACCCGGATGAATCCTCTCCCGGTTCTGAATCACCAAAGCCACACACTCCGCACCTGCTGTCTTCGCAAGCTCCTCAAGCTCCTCCAAAGACTCTTTTGTATCGTCGGTGTCATCTACCGAAACAGCCGCAAGAATCACGCGCTCTTTTTCTTCCATTACATCATATAACTCAGCCATAACCCTCCGTCTGCCGATATAACACCAGCGCCTGCATCAATTCAAAAAATACCTATAGATATTTTATTATATTATTTTCCCGAATGATAGTCAAGTTATCCCTCAGTTTCGAATGTCGCATTTCTAATATTATGTATCAATTATCGGTCCGGCTTGTCAGACATCATGTTTATAAATCTTGAAACAAGTACAAGCGTGTTGTAAAATATAAGTAAATTGTTTTATTTCATTTTTATATCCAATCCATAATCATGATAACACTACACCAGGGGGGAATTTATATGAAAAGTCTGATAACATTCGTTTTCGTATTGGTTTGTATGTTGAGCTTGATTAGTTGTGACAACAACACAGAGATTGCACCAGAAAGCAGAGAAAACAACAGAGAAGTAATCATGGAATCAGACATAGAAGAATGCTGCGGACCGATTCTTGATTATGAGAACAACGAAATCAGTTCCGCAAGAGGCTGGTTTGGCGATTTTCCAAACGGATTACGCCCCATGATGATGGTGAACGGAAAGCTCTATCGTTGTACCGGCAAGTCCTTAAAACTCAGTATCCAAGATTCTAAAGTCTACCTGACGGGAGCCGCCCGCAACATTTTACCGGATGGTTACACCGCGATTGGTGAAATTTCCGGCATTACCGAAGAGGTTCCGTCCAAAGAACTGCAATTACGTGCGGCATTCGAAGCAAGTGGCACAGTATTCACCAACGAACAAACCCCCGAGGCAATTTATGTACAAATGACCGCGCTCTCATACACCGACGACTACATCCGCTTTGTCAGTGATGACTTACACGATAACGAGTGCATTTCCTATCACGGGAAGCTCTATCGTTTCCTCCCTGATTATGACATTTGTGAACTGATAAAAGAGCTGCCGGAAAACTGTGTACAGATTGGAACCCTGAAGTACATCGGAGATGACACCATTCCGCGCAATGATTTAGAAACAAATTGTATTTCAGACAGCTACAGCTACTTAATAGACGGACGCGAAGTATATGCTGACCCAAACGATGACTGCCTGCTTTATGTCTACGAACATCATTATTGGGCTGAAGGAGATTATCCGGCATGGCGTGTCTGCAAACTCTGGTCCGAATTCGAAAACAACTAAAAAGAACCGCTGAAACCAGCGGTTCTTCTCAACTCGTTTATTTGGATTCTTTCTGTTTGCTCTCTTCACGAAGCTGTGCACGCTTAATCTTGCCGCCCAAAGTCTTCGGAAGCTCATCCACAAATTCCACAATACGCGGATACTTGTACGGAGCAGTCGTCTTCTTTACATGATTCTGAAGCTCCTTAACCAGCTCGTCCGAAGGCTCATAGCTCTTTGCAAGTACGACGGTTGCTTTTACCACCTGACCGCGAATCGGGTCGGGCGCAGCAGTAATCGCACATTCTACAACAGCCGGATGCTCAATCAGCGCACTCTCAACCTCGAACGGTCCGATACGGTAACCGGAGCACTTGATTACGTCATCATGACGACCGACAAACCACATATACCCGTCCTGATCCTGCCAAGCAACATCCTTCAGGTTATAGTTGCCGCTTCCAAGTGCTTCCTTTGTCTGTTCTTCATC
>JAZSIB010000206.1:0-2402 GCA_045533585.1 Lachnospiraceae bacterium
TTCGACAGTGAGGAAGAAATGCTGAAAAGCGAGGACTGCGCGAAGATAGAAGTTATACTCGGGGAACCTGATCTTAGTACAATCCATGCGATGAAAAATCTCAGATGGATTCAGATGACTTGGGCAGGTGCCAACAAATACACCTCCGCTCCTGATTATCCGGAAAGCATTGTCCTTACCAGTGCTTCGGGTGCGTATGGATATGTTATCTCGGAATACATTCTTTCAGGACTTCTTGCATTGACTAAAAAGCTGTTTTTGTACCGTGCGCAGTTGCAGGACGGTGGTTGGTACCGGATTGAGAATGACGACACCTTAGAAGGGAAACGGGTACTCATTTTAGGGACAGGGGATATCGGACAGGAGACCGCGAAGAAATTAAGAGTTTTTGGTGCTTATCCGGTCGGAATCTGCAGGACGCCCGGTAAAACGAGCCCTTTCTTCGATGAGATGTATACAGTAGAGCAGTTGGATGCGCAACTACCGAGTGCAGATATTGTTGTTATTGCGCTTCCGGGAACGACAAAGACGACAAAGATGTTTGATGCGGAACGAATCAGTAAGATGAAGGCAAGCGCGGTACTTGTAAATGTCGGCAGGGGATTCATCGTAGATACGGATGCATTAACCGAGGCTCTGCAAAACGGAATAATAAAAGGTGCGGTGCTTGATGTGACTGATCCGGAACCGTTGCCGGAAAAACATTCGCTCCGATTCATGGAAAATGTGGTACTGACTCCGCATGTTTCGGGAATCGGCTGGGCGGAAAATATGTTTACAAGAAAACGGATTATCGATATCTTCTGTGAGAATATCAAGCGTGACAGAGCGAATGAACCGAAGAGAAATGTGATTGATTTTAACAAGGGGTATTAATACGGAGAGAATATAGGAACGCGATCCCTTTAACTCTCGAAAACTGAGAATTCACACTACTCCATGGGCTTCTGTTACGAAGAAATCGGCGAATACAAAAAGGCATATGAAGTCTGGACAAGGCTTGCACAGATTCTTACTGCGCGAGGCGGCGTGATTGAGGCGGAGTGGCCGAAGGAAATGGCGGAAAAGTGTCTGAAAAAGCTGGGAGATTAAATTGTAGGAGGTGAAAAGGTTGAAACTGTATTTAGCTAAACCTGATTTAACATATTACGAACAATACAATGAGATGATGGTAGAGTGGAATGCCAGTAAAACACGGGTTGCTCCATGGTTCCTTGATGAAACATTTGCACATATTGAGGAGTTTGCACAGTTTATAAGAATGCTGGATGATTGCGAACATGGTATTGTTGATAAGAAGTTTGCTTCAACAACATCTTATTTTGTAATTGATGAAGATGGCAAATTGATTGGTGCGACCAGTCTTCGGCATTATCTCACCGTAGAAGGTTATCAAACTTGGGGACATATCGGGTATGGAGTTCGCCCAAGTGAACGGAGAAAGGGATATGCGGTTCAGATGCTTGAATTGATGTTGGAACAAGCTAAGGAAAAGAAGATACATAAGGTGCTGATAGGAGTTTATGAAGGAAATGTTGGCGCGTGGAGAACAGTAGAAAAATGTGGTGGAGTTCTTGAGAATACTGTTCATGTCGAGAATGCTGATGAACCGATTCGTAGATATTGGATTGACATACCGTAAACTTTAATTTAGAAGCAAGAGAATCTTTGGGTCTCACGAAGAAATCAAAACAACAGAAGTGTTATATTTACGGAGAGCAGATATGTTGAATGAACAGGCATTGCTTGAATTTGTTGAACCATATTATGTTGATAAAGACATTATGCATAATATGTGGCATATTGAGTTAGTAAAGAAAATGGTTGGCAGAATATTGTCCGGCAGCAGTTATTGTGTTGATGAAGAATGCTTGGTATTAGCAACGTATTTTCATGGTTTCATATATAGGGATGAGAAGAAAATCAAGCAATGGATGCGGGCACAAAACTATGATAAGGCGATGATTGCAAAGACAGTCCAAATTGCTTGGGAGTCTCAAAGAAGCGAAATTCCCAAAACACTGGAAGGGAAGATCCTGCATGATGCCCATGTTTTGGAGGGTGGAAAAACATACTTAATTGTGAAAACATTGATTACGGGCTCGGTCAGGGGACAATCCCTACTTGATACGTTGCAGTATATGGAAGGACATGTTTTGGACAAAAACAGTTGCTATTTGCCGGAGACCATTCCGTTGTGTGAAGAGATGAATGAATATACAAATCGGTTCTTTGAAGAGTTGACGGAAGGGATTCGTTAAATGCTTCTTCCTGATGATAATAAATTTTAGGGAACTTTTGCTTGGAAAAGTCCGAAGAAAGTTCCCTAAATGTTGCTGCATTCCTACGGAAAAATGCGGAAGAATTTCTAACGGAACAATAACTCTCGAAAACTGAGAGTT
>JAZSIB010000167.1:0-10644 GCA_045533585.1 Lachnospiraceae bacterium
CCACTGATTATCAAAATTGCAATCATCCCACCGGTTCCAAATGCTTCTTTTAACAAAACACCTGCTCCCAACAGACTCTCGTTGATTCCGTCAATTGCATTCCCAATCCCCGGAATACTCCCGGCCGACTTTATCAAGGCAGTCCGTTTTACTCTGTCAATTGCCGGTGCAAGCATACCTCGTATTCCGGTAATGCCTATCACAACTGCCGTAAGTGTTTTTAACCCCCACCCCACTATCATTTCAAGAATCTCACAGAGTTTTGACAACATATTTTCTCTTGAAAGATTGCTCGCAAGGTTTACCATCATATGCATTCCTATCAGAGGAAGAATCAGTTTTAATATCACATACTCTGCAAGCGTTACCAACAGCATAACCGTCTCATACCATTGCACAGACGTTACACTACCGTAGCCAAGTACAATTGCGATACAATATGAAGGTGCCAGCACCTTCATAAAATCCGTTATGTGTTGTACTACATTCAGCGTTATCTCATATGCCCCATAAAAAGTTGTTGCAAGAATCCCGTATAAAAGCACATAACTCACATAAAAAGCCGTATCCGCAATATTCGCCTCTCTGAAACTAAACGAAAAATTAGTAAATACCGCCGCAATCAAAGCAATCCCTATAATACGGATTAACTCATCTGTACCCGAATGCAATCCGGAAAAGGCAACGTTCCCCAAAATTTCCAATACAGATTCCAGATTCAGATTGATGTCCCCATTCACTGTTTTCCAAAGATATTCCTCAAAACGAAATACCCCTTCGCCACCGGATACATCAATCATATTCTGTATCTCCTGCAGATTCCCCTGCTCTCTTAGGATATTGAAATACTCATTATTTAACGACGCCATATCGCACCATCTTTTCTTTCTTCATCAAAACATCCGGATTGTATCAAGCAGTGCCAGAACAATCGGAAGACTGATAGCCATAATGCTTAATTTCCCTGCCAGCTCCACAAATGTTCCTACGGAGGCATGTCCGGTTTCCTTACAAATATCCGCTGCAAATTCAGACAAATATGTAATCCCTATGACTTTAATCAATATCAGATAATATGACTCCTCCAGACCGATATAGCTTTGCATCTGCCTTACATTGTGCAAAATTCCACTTAGCTTATTGATTGCAAATCCCATAATCAGTAATATGCCGCAAATACACACCAGTAGCTCATATTCTGTCTTCTGATTCCGAAACTGCAACGCTATTAAGACGGTTACCACTCCCAAAACTGCAATCTGAACCATCTGCAACCTGCCTTTCACTTCGGTATCTTATATCTGAAACAAGGTCTGAATTGTTTCAAACAATTCGGCAATGAAGGGTAGTATCCAGAAAAGCACCAAAAGAAGTCCGGCCAACCCTGTCAGATAAGCAAGATCATCCCTTCCTGAGCTTTTTAATATCTGATTTAATACAGTAACCAAAATCCCTACCGCAGCAATCCGAAATATAATACTTGTATCCACTATGATTCCTCCGCTTCTTTCCACATTTTTTATCTTATATGAATAAAACTACAATAAATATTCCGATTAGTATCCCCATACTGCGATACAGCTTTCTTTTCGTGGTTATTGCACCTCGCACCTTGTCAATCTCGTCTTCCAGTTCTGACAGATACAATTCAAATCCCGCAATCACATTTTCGCGTTCCTGTACTCTTAGGAGTTCTCCAAATTCCACAAAGCGTTTTCTATCTTCTTTGGTAAGTGCACTCTGATATAATCCTACATCTACCGCTGCTTTCCAGATATCTGCTATCGTTACCCCTGGCGAAGCTTCTATTTGTTTTGCAAGTTCCTCCAGCCATGCAGAATAACTTCCCCGATGCCTTTTTCCTGCTTTCTCCACTGATTCCGGGAAACTTGCTCTCGTATAACGAATATCCCCCAGCATCATCTTAAGCAGATTATACTGTTCCTCTAACTCTTCTTTTCTCTTATATATCTCTCCTGCAAACCAAAACCCAATGCCACATGAGGAGAACATAACCATTAGCGCCCCTATCAGCTTCATCTTCACATGCTCTCCCCTTCTAAAAACATTGCTTGTCCGAACTGGTCATATACCTCGTATTGCGGTCCTCCCGGCCCGCCTTTTATCCAGACAAACCTTCGAAACATACCCTGCTCCAACAACTCTCTCCATCGGCTTTTCTCCCTCAATTCCTGCAAAGAACCTGCATGCGTTGTTGCCAGTATGCTGCAGCCACAACCACATATTTTTTCAACAACTGACAAGTCTTGTTCCGATGCAATTTCATCTACTGCTATAATCTGAGGAGCCATTGAACGCAACAAATATGTAATTCCAACCTCTTTGGGACAGGCATCATACACATCCGTCCTGCGTCCGACTGTATTTTGCGGAATCCCCAAATAACATGCCGCTATCTCAGAACGTTCATCTACCAGTCCTACCTGAAAACCGTTTGGATTCGCTGAACAGCCATCCGAAAGATTTCGTACCATATCCCGCAGTAAAGTCGTCTTTCCATGACCGGGCGGTGATAAGATTATCGTATTTTGAAAGCGCCCCTGTTCAAACAAACAGTCTATCATCCGGTCTGAACAACCTACGATCTCATGTGCCAGCCGGATACACAGATTCGAGATATACTTGACTGCCTTAACTTCATTATTTTCACAGATTGTCTTTCCTGCGATTCCAATCCGATGTCCCCCTGCAATCGTTATATATCCTTTTTTTATCTCTTCTTCATAAGCGTACATAGAATAATTACTGATGTATTCCATCGTTTCTTTTATTTCTGAAACCGGTATTATCATTGCATGTCTTATATCCGTACAAAGTGTATGATTTTTTGCAAGATACCTCTCCCCATCCGTAAATCGAAACACCATCGGAGCCTCTGCCCGTAAACGGATTTCCCTTAGAGATGCAAAATTCTTCACCACAGCATCAAATGCAGCCCTTAAATTCACGGAGAATATCTTCATGAACTCTTCTTTTTGCTTGTTGTTTCTCATCGTCTGCTCCTGCCCTCATGAAATTATCTAAAACAATATATGTACAAGTTGTCCAATTATTCCTGCATAAAAAAAGAACCTCCCAAACGGGAGATTCTTTCATTACTGTTCTTCATAATCACCAAAAATAAACTCATGTAATGCACGGATGTTTTCCGGGAAGTTAATCTGAATCAGATCCGTGATTCCGTTGTAAGTTGCATCACTAAACGAACCGTCTATCGGAATCCGCATCTGTACAAAGCTCGAAATTCTGCTTTCTACTGCTTTTTCCATATACTCGGATAACTGTGCGGCAGATAAATCTGTCTCAACCAGCGGCAGACAGGCATCTGCTGCAATTGCCAACTGGAACAGATTCTTGCTCTTCATCTTTTCAAAGATTGCATTCAGTACCACTCTCTGTCGTGACGTACGACCAAAATCAGAGTGTGCATTGTTGGCAGTAGCCACATGACGAATACGGCAATACCCCAATGCCTGATTACCATTCATCTTATTCAAGCCCGGCACTACATTACGATACGCCGGATTCGATATATAATTCGTTGTATTCAGATACTCCGCCTCTTCTGCAGTCAGCTCTATACTTACACCATCCAGATTATTGATTACCTGCTCAAAGCTATCAAAATCTACGAGCATATAACCATCCGGAACGATCTCGAAGTTTGTTTCAATCACTTCATACAACAACTCCACGCCGCCCTTTTGATATACTGTATTAATACGGTTATCTGTATGACCGGGGATTGCTACCAGCATATCACGCATCAGTGAGGTCAGCTTTACACTGCGTTGCTCCGTATCCAAGGTTGCAATCATAATCAAGTCCGTACGACCTTTTCCATACTCAGAACCGATTTTTTCTTCACCAAGCAAAAGGATATTTACAATATGATCTTCTGTACGAGGAGGATTGGCCGGTACCTGTACCGGTGAATCCGGATCATCTGCCGGATTTTGTTCCGGTTCCCCAACATGTACTCCGCCTTGATTATCCGGCGATATCGGAGGTGTCGGTGTCGTTGCTTCACCCGGCATTTTCCAGCGCAGGTACGCACCTCCAAGACTATAGATTACTTTACCGCCGCTCGCGACTGTAATAAGTATAAATGCTGCAAAGATAGAAAACACAGCAATTCTAAGTCCCATAAACCACTTAGGCATACCTTGACGAAACTTCGTAAATAAGAACACAATTCCTGCCAGAGGAATTAACGTAAGCAGCCATTTTTTTGACTTCTTAGGCTGAGCCTGTGCGTAATCCATCTCATTTACCTGCAAAGCAAGCGCTGCATTGATATCATCAAAAATCTCTTCTTCTCCCAGTTGATTTTCTCTCGGAAAATCCTCTTGCACGTATAAAGACTTATCTAATGATACAATATAGTCATCGAAAGATTCCTGCTCTGCCGAGTCGTCTGCCTGTTGTTCCTGTGGTTCTTCCTTCTCTTCTACGGCTTCTGTTGTTTCTTCCTCTGTATCAGCGGTCTCCTCCACCACTCCTGTTTCGTCTGCGATATCCCCGAACAAATCAGCGATGCTGCTCGCAAGCGCTGCATCGTATTCGTCTATTTCGCTATCACTTACCTCAGGTTCCTCTTCTGTATCCGGAATCTGAATCAACTGAGAGTTGCCGGACGCAAGATTGATCTTCTCAGCTTCCGGTTCATCAGGAAGGTCCAGCACATCATTAATTGCTTTCATAAACTCTTCGCTCTCAGAAGGGTCAAATTCCTTCTCTTCATCATTATACATATTTTGTTCCTTTCAGCTTCTGATATTACTCAGCATATGCTCCAATACACGGTATACCCGCACTGCAGATGCTATCTCCAAGCGCTCTTTCGGCGTGTGAATGTCCTGCATATTAGGACCAACTGAAATCATATCGGTATTGGGAAGCTTTTCACAAAACAATCCGCACTCAAGTCCTGCATGAATCGCAGCAGTACGTGGTTTCTCATCATATAATAGACTATATGTCTCGCAAAATAGTTCCCTAAGCTTTGATTCAGCCCGATACTCCCATGCCGGATAATCCGAACCGGACTCAGCCAATGCTCCAACAAAAGCAGCAAGCTGCTTAATTTTTTTACTCAAGCCCTGTAATTCATATGCGACAGAACTTCGCAGAGACAAATGATATACCGCTTCATCCGCATTCATCTCAAGGATTCCGAGATTCATCGATGTCTCTACCAATTCCGGAATCTGTGTGCTCATCGTCTGAACTCCATCCGGCAATTGATTCAAAAGAAACAATAATTTTTCCTGACACTCCCTGCACAAGACGTTTTCATCTGTTGTAACCGCCTGTTCGCTGCACTGGATTTTCAGATTCGGCTGACTTCTCCCGTATAAAGCACCAACAGCATCTGCAACTTCCCGCAGAACAGCACATGCATCCGCCGCATCCGAAAGTAAAAACCGCACAGATGCATTCACAGGGATCGAATTATCTTTTTCTCCCCCCGCCATATCGATGATACGAAACTCTGTCCGTTCCGATAGTTCCGACAAAAAACGTCCCAACACATGAACAGCATTCGGAATATACTTATGAATATCCGCGCCGGAATGACCACCGCTCAACCCGCCGACTGTGACTGCAGTACAGTAGCCCGAAACCGCCTCACGCTGCAAAGGAAGCCGGATTTCGATTCGCTGACCTCCCGCACAACCACACCAGCAGACACCTTCTTCTTCCGAGTCAATATTAATCAGATACGGAGCTTCTATCTTTTCCACTTTCACTTCACGTGCACCATCCATACCGGTCTCTTCATCTGTCGTTATCAGACAGATCAGCTCCGGATGCTGTAATGTACCATCTGTCAGCATAGAAAGCATATACGCAATCGCAATTCCATCATCTGCTCCTAATGTTGTGCCATCAGCAAAAATATACCTGCCATCCGATAATAATGTTAAACCTTCGCTGATAAAGTCATGATTGCACCCTGCATCCTTTACGCACACCATGTCCATATGCCCTTGCAAGATAACCGCCGGCGCATTCTCATAGCCTTTGGAAGCAGGTTTTCGCAGTATCACATTAAGCGCTTCATCCTGTTCATAAGCGATCCCATGCTGCTTTGCAAATTCACAAAGCCAATTGCTTATCTTTTCGTTATACCCCGAACCACGTGGTACTGCTGATATCTCACAAAAATGCTGAAGTACTCTTTTGTAATCATTTGTTTCAAGCACTTCATTCAGATTCATAGAAACAATTCCTTTCTTTTCTACTGAACACACTAATTCTTGAAGCTGTGAATCGGTGCAGGAATTCTTCCGCCACGACTGATCAACGCTTCACAGGAATATGAATTCACCGGCATAATCGGTGCATATCCCAACAAACCACCAAATTCTGCCTGATCACCGATTGTCTTTCCGATAACCGGAATCAGTCGCACCGCTGTCGTTTTGTTATTAATCATACCAATTGCCATTTCATCTGCAATAATACCGGAAATCGTAGACGCAGCCGTATCGCCCGGAATTGCAATCATATCAAGTCCGACCGAGCATACACAGGTCATCGCCTCTAACTTTTCAAGATTCAGGCTGCCGGCAAGCACCGCATCTATCATCCCCTGATCTTCACTTACCGGGATAAATGCACCGCTTAAGCCACCGACATAAGAAGATGCCATAACACCGCCTTTTTTTACCTGATCATTCAGCAATGCCAGTGCAGCGGTTGTTCCCGGAGCTCCCGGATGTTCCAGACCAATCTCCTGTAAAATCTCAGCAACACTGTCACCGACTGCCGGCGTCGGTGCAAGAGACAAGTCAACAATACCAAATGGTACATTCAGCCGTCTGGACGCTTCCAAAGCAACCAGCTGTCCGACACGGGTAATCTTAAATGCTGTTTTTTTAATCGTTTCGCAAAGAGTTCCGAAATCTTTTCCACGAACCTTTTCCAATGCTTTCTTTACAACACCCGGACCGCTGACACCAACATTGATTACGGCATCACCTTCCGTTACACCATGAAAAGCACCTGCCATAAACGGATTGTCATCCGGTGCATTGCAAAACACAACCAGCTTTGCACATCCGATGGAATCTCTCTCAGCAGTAGCTTCTGCTGTTTTTCGAATAATATGCCCCAGACGTGCAACTGCATCCATATCAATACCTGTTTTGGAGGAACCTACATTGATGGAACTGCAAACATTATCCGTCTGTGCAAGCGCCATCGGTATCGAATCAATCAATAAACGGTCCGCCTTGGTCATGCCCTTTGATACCAATGCAGAATATCCACCGATAAAGTTTACACCAACCGTTGCCGCACAACGGTCCAATGTCTTTGCAATACTTACAAAATCCTCCGGTGTCTTACATGCCGCCGCTCCAATGAGCGCAATCGGAGTAACCGAGATACGCTTGTTTACCACCGGAATTCCAAATGCCTGCTCAATTTCTTTTCCGACCGGAACCAGCTTTTCCGCAAGCCTTGTTATTTTCTCATAAATATTTTTATTCAATTCATCCAGATTACTGCTGATACAATCCAGAAGGCTGATACCCATCGTTATGGTTCTCACATCCAGATTTTCTTTGGTAATCATTTCATTTGTTTCAACAACTTCACTGATATTTATCATTGTATATGTTCACCCTGTTCTTACGATATTTATGCTTACATGAAATCCATCAGATTCGATGCATCATATTGAAGATTTCTTCCTTTTGCATCTTAATTACCACGCCGATTTCCTCACCAACCTGTGCCAGTTCTTGTGCCAGTACACCAAAATCTTTGGGCGCTTCACTGGTATCTGCAATCATCATCATGTTAAAATATTCTTGTACAATCGTCTGGGAAATATCAAGAATATTCACCTTGTTGTTCGAAAGATAGGTACATACCTTTGCAATAATACCTACACTGTCTTTTCCTACTACTGTAATAATTGTTTTATTCATCTTCTCCTCCATTTGTATACACAGGCTCAGTCGGAATATCACGGTTGGCAACCGTAACCACCGGCGCGTTCCCGCTCCATCTCCAATTCTGCTGTACCGCCTGTCGTATTGTTTCATATGCCAATTCGGCATAATTATTTTCTTTACTCATATGTGCAATCACAACGTGTTTCAGCTGCTCATGCAACAATCGTACCACTAATTCTGCCGACATTTCGTTGGACAGATGTCCGTGTTCGCCGGCAATGCGTAATTTAAGACGGTATGGGTAACCACCCGCCATCAGCATATTCAAATCATAATTTGCTTCAAGATATAAGATATCTGCCCCTGTCAGCTTTTCGATGATCTGCTCATTATAACATCCGAGATCCGTCGCCATACCTATCTTGTGTCCGCGAGAAACAAAGGTATATCCAATCGGATTCCCTGCATCATGTGATATGGAAAATGTATTTACTTCCACATCATTGATACAAAAAACATCTCCCGGCTCAATATAATGAAACAACTTTTGCATTTCATCTGCATTTCTTGCACTCTTTGCGATTTCGCACAAAGTCTCTTTTGTCCCGTATATCGGAACCGCATGTTTTTTGGCAATCACTTCAATCCCGCGCACATGATCAATATGCTCATGCGTCACCAGAATAGCATCCAGATCCGGCAATCCGACTCCACCTGCACGCAAGCCGGCTTCAATTCTCTTTGCCGTTATCCCTGCATCCACCAAAAAACAAGTATTTCCGTTATTAATACAGATACAATTCCCACTGCTTCCACTGGCAATCGTATATAGCTTCATGGTTAGTCCGTTTCCTTTGATTTTTTTCTGAAGTATGCTAAAACTTCATCGCTATCCTTCGTAATCTGATTCTTACCATTGCGTTTTGCGTAATACATTGCTGCATCCGCACGGTTCAGTATCGTCTCAGGTGTAGGTGCCGTTTCCGGATAAGATGAGATACCGATACTTACATGTATGGATACCGGAGTCCCGGAATAATCCAGAGAAGTATGATTGATTGTTGACTGTAAATCCTCAATAATCTTATGCACCGTGTTCATATCTTTTTCAGGGAACACTGCAACAAACTCCTCACCGCCGTATCGTGCACTGATTCCTTCATTCTCTTCTGTACACAGCTCCAACAATTCGGCCAGCTTTGCCAGAACAATATCTCCAAACGCATGACCATAAGTGTCGTTGAATCCCTTAAAGTTATCAATATCCAACAGCACAGCGGTCAGCGCCTGTTTTTCTTCTACTGCTTTGGCACTGTACTCGGACACAAGCTGATTCAGATGTCTGCGGTTATACAGCCCGGTAAGTCCGTCTCTGATTGCCAATTGCTGTACTTTAGCATAAAGCTTTGCATTTTTCAATGCCATCAACAACTGTGCGGCAAGATTTTCGAATACTGTAACACTCTCATCAAAAAAATCCTGTCTTTCATGGCCGCAGATAATCACACCTTCATTTCCCACTTCACTGATAATCGGAACAGCCATAATTACTGCCAATTCATCCTGCTGCATTAATGCTTTTGCATACAAACGATGCATTGCCTTATCCGTATATATTTTCTTCAGATTGCAAAGTTCAGACAAGCGTTCTCCCAGCACACATTCCTTCAGATAATCCATAAATTGATCCGATATGTCTTTGTGCGTCTCGTGATATACAAACACCTTCTCATCTGTCACATCACGCATTATCACACAACAAAACTTCATGCCCATCGCATTGCATAGAGCTTCGGTTGCCTTCTGCATCAACTCTTTTTGTTCAATCGCAGATGAAATATACTTCAATACTTCATTTTGAACCTTCATCTCAGCATTTGATTTGCTAACCTGACGGTTTGCAGACTCCACACGTATCTTTTGGATACCGAGTTCTTCATTTACCTTACGAAGTTTTTCTTGAAATACAAGAAGGTTTTCATTTGCTTCATTTGCATTTTCATTCTTACGCTTTTGCTCCAAAATACGTTTTTCATAATTGCTGAGCCACTCAATGAATATCTTGCTTATCAGATTCACTACCACAATCAACGCTGCAACCACGCTGATCAGTTCGATTGCATAAGAATTGCCAAGACTGGAAAAGAAAAGCTGTTCAACAATTGTTAAGAGTGCAATCGGAAATACGGACACAGACATAACAATCAGTCGGGAATACATATCCGTAAAATCAACCATAAATATCAGTTCTATTACCTGACACAAAAGCAATAGTACAGTAATTGCTAAAATACTCTTATTATAGAAAAACACTATGTAAACCGAAAGTGTTAAAACCACAAAATACCGCATAGCAATTGCAGTTTTCTGCATCTTTCTTTTTGACAATACCGTAAGGATTAATACATCCACCACCAGCGCCAGACAATATACTGCCAACCCGCTGACTCTCTGTTTTGTCACTTCTGTCAACGCATACAAAATCAAATTACAAATTGCAATCGCTTCAACAGAAATACTGATTTTTGTAAAGCTTTTTCCCTTCTCAGCCATGTTTACTCTCCGCCAATAACATTATTTTTCCCAATATAAAAGTATCTCATCATTTTCAAATATCGGTTGCGCAAAGTCTGGCTTTTCTCCGTTTTTCTTCAAGACAACCTCTTTTCCGCCAACAACCGTAAGATCAAACGGATATACATCTAAAATATCA
>JAZSIB010000118.1:0-3099 GCA_045533585.1 Lachnospiraceae bacterium
ACAGCGTTCTTCACAAACAACGCAGGATACTCGTACGATACGACTTTCGCAATATCCTGGTCGGGCGTTGCCGCATGAGTTGATACATCTCTATACCGCGTGTAATGGTGCGCAATGGATAGGAGAGGGACTCGCGGAGTATATACAATCTATTTTATATCCGGAATGCTATGAGTATGAAGGTTTTCTCGGATATCCGTTATGTGACATTCGTTATGCATATATGAATGAATGCTGCCAAGTGGAAGAAAAAGAGCCTTATAGCGAGTGGATGGTATCTTACTGGATACAAAATGGGTTTGTAGTCAATGACAGCAATAGTTTTTCTCCGTTTCTTTATCATGAGGGAATGGCGTATGCAGAAGTGAAACGGCAAAACGGAGATGTTTCAAAAGTAATTGATGAGATAAAGTTTCTGAATAAGGGCAGTTATGACGTTTATCTTTGTTTTGTAAACTATCTAATAGAAAAAACGTCTCTAACTGATGTAATAAGTGTTTTATATGATGGCTCTTTATTCAACGAAACTTTCGGAGCAGATTTCGAAACGCTTCGTGCCGATTGGGCAGAAGAACTGCTGAGCAAATATTAGAACTCGCATGTTCTTAAAGATGGGAATAAGGTTTGCAATATAAGAATATGACTAATATGAGAATGTTATTTGCGCAGGCGGAGTCTTTCCGTTCCGCCTGCGAACTAGTCACAAACTATAACCTGCACAAAAGAAGGGCTACTGCAGTCAACCTGCCGTAGCCCTTCTTGTATCTTTATTTCTCTTTTCTTGTATAATCCGGCAACAGCTTCGGAGAAACAGCCTCCTCCGTTACGCCTGCAGCCTTACGCTCACTTTCGAACGCATTTACATGTTCCAGAGTCAACGTGCCAATCTGTACGTTCTTTGCCTTCTCAGACGCATTCTTGCCCGCATTACGGCCGAACACGATGATATCCAGGAGACTGTTACCCATCAGACGGTTACGTCCGTGGATACCGCCTACAACTTCACCTGCAGCATAGAGGTTTTCAACGTCTGTCATGGTGTCAGCGCTGATCTTTAAGCCACCGTTCTGATAGTGAAGGGTCGGGTAAACGAGAATCGGCTCTTTGCGGATATCAACGCCGTGCTTGCCGAACATACGGAGCATCGCCGGGATACGCTTCTCGATGGTACCGGCACCGTGCTTTAACTCGATCATCGGAGTGTCAAGCCATACGGCAGAGCCTTCCGGAGTAGCGATACCGTTACCGCGGTCCGTACACTCACGGATGATGGAAGCAGCGGATACGTCACGGGTCTCCAGCGGATTCATGAATACTTCGCCGTTTGCGTTAACCAACATCGCGCCTACGGAACGAACCTTCTCGGTTACGAGCGCACCGTAAATCTGAGCCGGGAATGCAGCACCGGTCGGATGGTACTGTAAGGTATCAGCGTAGATCAGTCTTGCACCTGCGCGGTAAGCAAGAATCAGACCATCAGCGGTAGCGCCGTAGTGGTTCGAGGTCGGGAAGCCCTGATAGTGAAGACGTCCTGCACCACCGGTAGCAAGGATTACTGTCTTAGCACGGGCAACCAAGAGTTCCTTGGTCTCCATATTCTGAAGAACGGCACCGGCACAACGTCCGTTTTCGTCCTTGATTAACTCAATTGCAGCGGTAAAGTCAATTACCTGAATGTCACGGTTCAGAACTTCGTCACGCAGGGTTCTCATAATCTCTGCACCGGAGTAGTCCTTGGCGGCATGCATACGCTTGCGGGAAGTACCGCCGCCATGGGTGGTAATCATGGTGCCGTCTTTGTCCTTGTCGAACTCTACTCCGAGTTCACTGAGCCAGCGGATGGCATCCGGGGCTTCATTTACCAGCTTGTAGAGAAGGTCCTTCTGTGCAGCGAAATGTCCGCCGCCATATGCATCCAGGAAATGTTGTGCCGGAGAGTCGTTCTCCTTGTCAGCAGCCTGAATACCGCCTTCTGCCATCATGGTGTTGGCATCACCCATACGAAGCTTGGTTACTACGGTAACCTTTGCACCGTTATTGTGTGCTTCGATTGCTGCTGCACAACCGGCGCCGCCGCCACCGATGATCAATACGTCAGTATCGTAGTCTGGTGCAGTGAGGGTGAGCGTATCGAGGGGAGCGTTCTTAGCGGAGCATCCGCAATCGGATGTGAGTAGGCGGGAAGAACTCTCCAGTAAATCAGCAAGTTCTAACGGAACCTTCTCACCCTTGTTCGGACCAAAACGAAGGTCACGGAACTGCTCTTCCTTATAGTCTGGGTGATAGGTCTTCAATAATTCTTCTTTTTCTTCCGCCGTCATACGACGGGGAGTAAGCGTAATGTTTTTCTCACGGGCAAGCTCAACCTTTTTGATTGATTCCTGCATTTTCGGATCAAGATACATAGGAATAACCATACCTTTCTTTAATTATTTCTCAATGTCTCTGGTATTGTAAAGTTCTTTGATTTTCTCCAAAGGCTTATTCATCAATTCTTCAATCAGCTCTTTTTACTTGCCTTCTTCAATCTCTTTTACGCGCTCATCAAGGTGGTCACAGTGCGGAGCGAGGTATTTGCCGTTCAGGCGGCGTGCAAGCATTGCAACCTGCGGATGGGAAATCTCAGCAGGGCAGCGGGAGGAGCAGACACCACACATGACGCAGTCGAAGGATTCTTCTGCGCACTTGTCATACTCGCCGCGCTGTGCGTATGCAATGTACTGCATTACGTTCAGACCCTGGGTGCATGCATTGGTACATGCATTACAGCCGACACATGCATAAATCTCCGGGTAGAGCTGCATCATAATCTGCTGGCTCGGGTTGACTTTGTCCATGTCATATACAGCTTTTACTAACGGGAAGAAGGGGAGAGTAGCAACATACATGTTGTTCTCAACCTTCGTGGAGCATGCAAGACAGGTCTTCAGCGCGCGATCACCGGCAATACGGTAAATCGTTGCACAGGCACCGCAGAAACCGTTACGACAGCCACAGCCGCGTACCAGCTGGTAACCTGCATATTCCATTGCCTCCATAATGGTGAGGCTTTCGGGTACTTCGTATTTTTTTCCGAACAGATAAACACTTACCATTGAT
>JAZSIB010000070.1:0-3907 GCA_045533585.1 Lachnospiraceae bacterium
AGCCACCCCCTTGGCTCACAGAACGACATGGCTACGACCGACTTAAAGCGACAGTTTTTGAAAACGTGTGTCATTTTCGGACACACGTGTCCGCCATTGCCACACATGTTCTGCAAACCGTCTTTTCAACAGTGCATTACATGATGATACTGTGCCAAATCCCCTTCGTAATTTTACTAAATAATTGGGCTTACAATATGTGTAGTATGAATGGAGATGAAATATGAAAATAGGTGTATTGGGAACAGGCTGGATAGTGATGACGGTGACCCCAGCGTTAAAAGGCATTCCGGCAGCAGAGTGCTATGCGATTGCTTCCCGTACGAAGGAGCGCGCAGAGGCAGCAGCGAAGGAATACGGTTATGAGAAGGCATACGGAAGCTACGAAGAGCTGGTAGAGGACCCGGCGGTGGAGTTTGTCTATGTGGCAACGCCGCATTCGAGACACTACGAGGATATGATGCTTTGTATCAAGCATGGAAAGCATGTCATCTGCGAGAAGGCATTTACCCTGAATGCGCGTCAGGCGAAGGAAGTGCAGGAAGCCGCGAAGCAGGCTGGTGTATTTGTCGCAGAGGCAATCTGGACACGGTACATGCCGTCCCGTAAGATCATCCAGGATACGATTGAGAGCGGTATCATCGGCGAGGTAACGAACCTGACGGCGAATCTGTCCTATGCGATGCGTGAAAAGAAGCGTATCTATGAACCGGAGCTTGCAGGCGGTGCACTGCTTGACCTCGGTGTATATGGCATCAACTTTGCATATATGCATTTTGGAACAAAGGTCGCACGCATGGAGTCTTCTGTGATGAAGATGCCGACCGGTGTGGACGGACAGGAGACGATTACCTTGTTCTATGAGGACGGGCGCATGGCAGTGCTGACGCACGGCGTATACGGACGCTCCGACCGCAAGGGTATCTTCTACGGAACGGAAGGATATATTGTGGTTGAGAATATCAACAATCCCCAGTCCGTCTCGGTATATGACGGAGCAGACCGGCTGCTCAAGCACATCGAAGTGCCGGAGCAGATTAACGGCTATGAGTACCAGTTTATCGAGTGTATTGATCTGATTCAGAAGGGCAAGTGGGAGAGTGTTTCCATGCCGATGGCAGAGACCGTCCGCGTGATGGAGACGATGGATGCGCTTCGCGAGAGCTGGGATTTCAAGTATCCGGGCGAATAAGAAAAAGATAGTGTAAACAAAAGCAGGTCCCTTGAGAGATGATTCTCAAGGGACCTTTATCATTTGGAGTCAATATCGTCGGGGTTGTTATTACGCAGCTTCTACTGCGGTTCTTGATTTTTTACGTTCAATAAACTGGAGCAGAATAACAACTGCTACCAAACCAAGTCCGATGACGTCGGATACGACACCCGGATAGATGAGGAGCAAACCACCGATAATACTTACAAGACGCTCATACCAGCGCATATGGTTCAGGAAGTAGCCTTCCAGTGCCATGGATACGCCGAACATACCGATAAGTGAGGTAATGCAGATAATGATAACCTCCGGTATGGTGGTATCAATAAAGAGCAGCGCCGGGTTCAGTGCAAATACATACGGTACGATGAAAGCGCCGATTGCAAGCTTTGTCGAAGTAATAGCTGTCTTCATCGGATTTGCCTGTGCAATCGCAGCACCTGCATAGGCAGCCAGTGCTACCGGAGGCGTCAGGTCTGCCACAATACCAAAGTAGAACACGAAGAAGTGTGCAGCCACCATCGGAACGCCCATCTGTACCAGAATCGGAGCACAGGTCGCAGCCATGATACAGTAGTTTGCAGTCGTCGGAACACCCATGCCGAGGACGATACAGCAGAGCATCGTCAGGAATAATGCCACGATAACATGGTTCCCGGCAAGTGTTACGATACCGTTGAACAGGAGGTAAGCAAGGCCGGTAACACCGATGATACCTGCAATGATACCTGCCACACCACAGGCAACGGCAACGGTAATCATGCCTTGTCCGCCGGCAGCAAGCGCTTCAAGCAGACGCTTCGGGGTGATACGGTGCCCTTTGTTGAACATGCTTACAACGATGGTAGCAACGATGGCAATCGCGGCTGCGTAAGCGATGGAACGCGTGCTTGTACCTACCAGATAGATCAGCAGGAACAATGGCAGGAGCAGATAGGTCTTCTTCAGGAGCTTCTTCAAGCGCGGAAGTTCTTCGCGGCTCAAGCCTTTGAGGCCTTCCTTCTTCGCCTCGAGGTGAACGGTAATGAATACGCCGGCAAAATACAGAACTGCCGGAAGGATTGCCTTGGTTACAATGCTGGAGTAAGGAACGCCGACCGTCTCTGCCATCAGGAATGCGGCTGCACCCATAATAGGAGGCATAATCTGTCCACCGGGCGATGCGGAAGCCTCTGCAGCAGCTGCAAACTCCGGTTTGTAACCGGTGCGCTTCATGAGCGGAATCGTTACGGCACCGGAACCAACGGTGTTAGCAACGGAAGAACCGGATACCATACCTTCCATTGCGGAAGCCACTACGGCAACCTTCGCCGGACCACCGGAGAATCGACCTACGAGGGCATTTGAAATATCAATGAAGAAATCTGCAATACCGGTACGCTCTAAGAATGCACCGAAGATGATGAACATAACGATGTACTTCGAGCAGACATTGATCGGAGTGGAAAGAATACCTTCCTTGGAGTAGAACAGCACGCGCACGGTCTCAGTGATACGTGCGAAGAAGCTGGGATTGGTGGAACCCCAGATCAGTGCGTATACCAGCAGGACACCGGCAACACACAGAATCGGAATACCTACGCTGCGGCGACAGAGCTCTGCCAGACAGAGGATACCCACGATACCGATCACAACCTCAATCGGTGAAATGCTGAAACGTGCAACAATCTTAGCCGCATTGAAACAGTAATACAGGAATGCACCGGTACCGGCAATCAGCATTACGATGTCGTACCAGGGCATGTAATTGGTCTTCTGTACGCCTTTTTTTGCGGGGAATACCAAGAATCCGATGAAAACGATGAATGCCACGAAAGAAGTCAGGCGCACTTCATCCAACCAGGTCGCAAAAAAGGTTACATAGATGCAGAAGAGCGAGAAGATAGCCAGAACACAGGTGATGAGGAGCTTGGGAGTACCTTCCCAAACTCTGGTGTTTGACTCGAGGTCAAACTTTTTCATAACGTCTTCCAGACTCATGGCTTCCTGCGGCTGTTCTGCAGTTTTTTTCTTAAATAATGCCATAGATAAATCAAACCTTTCTGAAAAAGATTGGCTGCAGTGTTGAAGTCTGCAGCCAATCGTGAGTTCTTATTCCCGTAAGCTACTATTTGGTCTCTACGTCAATACCTTTTTCCTTGAAGTACTTAGCAGCACCTGCGTGGAACGGAGCGGTCATACCGTCGGTAGCGTTCTGGAGGGAGAGTTCAGCACCCTTTGCGTGAGCTGCGGTAATCGCATCGATGTTATCGAAGATAGCTTTGGTTACATTGTAAACAGCGTCTTCATCAGCAGAAGTGCTAACAATCAGAGTTGCCTTAACAGTAACGGTAGTAACATCTTCGGTCTGACCGTTGTAGGTGCCTGCCGGAACCTTGTAAGTGGTGTAGTACGGAGAAGCAGTCATCAGCTTTGCTGCGATATCGCCATCAATCGGAACGAGGTAAGCAGTAGTAGAAGTACAAAGCTCCTGGATAGCCGGAGTCGGAGCACCTGCTACGATGAATGCTGCGTCAATCTTTCTATCCTTCAATGCATCTGCGGAATCGCCGAAGGACTGGTACTGCGGGATGATGTCAGCCTCGGTAAGACCTGCAGCTGCCAAAACGTCCATTGCGTTGAAGTAAACACCGGAACCTGCTGCACCGATGGAAACCTTCTTGCCCTTCAGGTCAGCAACGCTCTTAATCTCCG
>JAZSIB010000073.1:0-4186 GCA_045533585.1 Lachnospiraceae bacterium
CTAAGTGGGGAGAGTTTTTTGAGAACAGGGAAGAAGACACTGCCTATGTATTCAACTGTGTTTTATTGCAGAATCCTATGTGTGAAACGATGATGCGGTTCGGTTTTCCGGAGGAAGAATCAAAGCGCTATATCAGCGAAATTGCAGAGATTATACGCCCGATGAATCCCGTTGTTATCTATCTGGAGAATACGGACATTGCTGCTTCGGTGAAGAAAACGGCGAAGGAACGTTCGGGTTGGCTGGATGCCGTGATTGATTACCATGTGAACGGAATGTATGGAAAATCGATTGGAGCAACGGGCTTCGATGGCTATATTCGTTGCTTGGAGGAAAGACAACGCAGAGAACTGCGGATTCTTGCAGACTTGCCGGTGGAGCGTTTTGTGATATCGAATCCGCAGAGGGATTGGGAAGCGGTGCAGGAGAAGATAAGGGAATATATCATGAGTTTCGGACGAACAGACACGATGGAAATTGTACTAGATGAGGCGGACAGAGTAGCTTTGGAGAGTAGGGAAAGATATACGCATGAAGAAGTTTTTGCAAAGCTTCGTGGGAAAGTGAATGGCACGGAAGTTGAAAGTGAAGAATGACGTTGACGAGGTAGAATTTGTTGACATGTAACGCAGATTGCGTTACAATGAATAAGGAGGTGTGCGTATGGGAAAAACAGCAACGTTGAATTTAAGAGTAAATCCCGAAGTGAAAGAAGATGCGGAAAATATACTTGCCAGATTAGGGATACCTATGGCGACAGCGATAGATATGTATTTGAAGCAAATTTCTTTGGTAGGAGGAATCCCGTTTTCTGTTGTATTACCAAAAGCTGCGAATTCTGTGAACGCAGATATGATGTCTACGGCGCAGATACATCAAAAGTTGGAAAAAGGGTACGCAGATATTGAAAAAGGAAATGTTGAAGATGCAGCCAGTGCATTTGCTGCATTTAGGGAGAGGCATTGATGGAACTGTATAAGGTTGAGATTACAAAAGAGGCCTTACAGGACATGAAAGATATATATGATTATATTGCGGTAGAATTGCTTTCGCCTGAAACGGCCATAGGGCAATATAATCGAATTGCTGACGAGATATTAACATTAGATGTGTTTCCACAACGTTATAGGGTTATGGGTTCGGAACAAGAAAGACGAATAGAATTGAGAAGAATGCTCGTAGATAACTATTCGGTGTTCTATGTGATTCGTGGCGATAAAGTGATTGTGACAGATGTTTTGTATACTGCGTCAGATATTGAAGCGCGGTTACGAGGAGAGTAATATGTTGATATATGAGAGAATAAAGAGTCCGATTGCGGGCTCTTTATTCTATATTGCGAAGCATGAAGAAGAAAGATATAATGAACAATAAACGAGCAGTTGCAGTGAATGCTAAAGAGAGAGGATATACGCAGATGACCAATATATATTATATCGGCGGCTCGCCTTGCAGCGGAAAAAGTACGGTAGCAGAGATTCTTGCAGAAAAGTACGATTTGTATTACTTCAAGGTAGATGATTTTCTGGAAGAATATACAAAGATGGGCGCAGCGAAAGGATGCGAGATTTGCAAAAAGCAGGAAGCGATGAGTCCGGAAGAAATCTGGATGCGTGAGCCTCAGTTGCAGTGCGAGGAAGAATTTACATTTTATGAAGAAGTATTTGAGTTTGTGACGGCGGACTTGAAGAAGATAAATGCAAAAGGAATTATTACCGAAGGTGCGGCGTATTTACCAAAGCTGATGAAAGCAAACGCTATTTCGTCGGATCAGTATTTGGCAATTACGCCGACTGCTGAGTTCCAAATCGAGCACTACAAACAGCGGGAATGGGTTCCGTATGTGCTGGAAGGATGTAGTGATAAGGAGAAAGCATTTTCTAATTGGATGAACAGGGACATCTTGTTTGCAAAAGAAGTGCAGAGGCAGTGTGTTGCGGAACAATACAACGCTATCATAAATGATGGAAGTATTACTGTGGAGCAGTTGGTTGAGAAAGTTGCGTTCTGTTTTGGGTTGGAGAAAAGAAAATGAAACTGAGAAACATTTTAATCGTTGTAGAAGATATCGAAAGATCAAAGCAGTTTTATCATGATTTGTTTGGCCTTGATGTGATTCTGGACAATGACGGAAACATGATACTGACGGAAGGGCTTGTGCTTCAGGACAAAAAAATCTGGGAAGGGTTTCTGGGAAAGGATATTATTCCGAAAAACAATTCATGTGAACTGTACTTCGAAGAGAAGAACATTGAAGCATTTGTTGAGAAGTTGGAGCGTTTATATCCGTCCATCCGGTATGTGAACCGCCTCATGACACATAGCTGGGGACAGAAGGTAGTTCGGTTTTATGATTTGGATGGGAATTTGATTGAGGTGGGGACACCGGTGTGATAACCTCGAAAATCGGAAAACATAGTACAAAAATGGAAATTCGACTTGTAAAAATTTAAAAATTGGAATATAATGGTTCTGCGACATTTGTTTCTCCGGGAAGAAAGGAAACGAATAAATCAAAGAAATGACAGAACCAAGAAGTACATGGGCAGAAATGATCGTTTTGCTGACCTGTGTAATTACTATCTGTTTCATGGAGAACCGGTGATTAAACCGGAAAGCCTCGTAGAAAAGGATGTTACGGAATTGGGAATTCCGTTTACAGAGAAAGGGAGCCGGACGATAGAAAAAGTTCGGGATTTGCAAAAGATGATAAACTGATACCGGTGGTTACCATTACTCTGTACTGGAAAGCAGGCGCGTGGGACGGACCGAGAAGTTTACACGAGATATTTGATGTACAAAAGGATGAAATATTAAAGTACGTTTCGGATTATCGGATGAATCTGATTGTTCCGGATGAGATAAAAGATTTTGAATTGTTCCGGACAGAGCTGGGGACAGTATTGGAGTTCTGTCAATGTTTAAATAACAAGGAGAAAATTAAGCAGTTGATACAGGAAAAGAAAAAAGATGGCATTTATTTGGAAAAGGAGACTTTCGAGGTATTGAATGAGTGCCTGAATGTCAGGATGGAACAGTCGGAACAGGAAGGAGAGCTGAGAGAAATGTGCAAAGCAATGGAGGATTGGGCTGCAGAGGAACGTGCAGAGGGAAGAGCAGACGGAGAGGAACGCTTAGGAAAACTTATTTGTGTGTTGTTGAGTCAGAGTAAGGTAGAGGAAGCGAAGAAAGTTGCAGAGGATGTAGGTGCGCGTAAGGAGTATTACACTTTGTACAACATTTAGTGAACTAAGGAGGGGGAAGTTATGAAGAACAAAGGTATTATGTTAGCAGGTATTATGGGCATCATAGGTGGTATCTTGATGATTGTTTCTGTGATAGCCGGAGATAGGTTTTCAGATTGGTTGTATCTTGTCGCTGCCGTTTGCATCCTGGCTAATTTCGTGGGACTTATCCTGAACTACAAGGAACTGAAGAAAATCAAAGAGAAAGAAGAGGCAAAGCAGCAACAATAATTGCAAATTCGGAAGAACCGGATAACGGTTCTTCTTTTTTGTTCAAATTGACTTTTAGGGCGGTGCATGATATATTAAACTTTCAGGCATCGGGGCGATTTTTAAGCGTTGATGCACTGAGTTTGTATGGGAGAATACTTAGGGAAAAGTTCCGGATAGGAGAAGGTATGAAGAATATGAAGATGTATCAGTTACATATGGGAGAGGCTACTTGCTCACTGGATCTTGGGGATGGCAGTGAGCGTGGGGAATACGTAAATCAGGACTATATCTTAAGTCGTCTGGGAAGACCGCACCGTGCGATTTCCCTGATGTATTGCTATTATCCGCTGGACAAAGGCTGGCCGGGACGTGCGAGCGTCGTGCACAAGAATCCGGATGTCAGCTTTGCATGGGATTATCCGTATGATGATTATTTTCCGTATGGTGGCGGATTAAATGGGGACCCTGAAAGTGAAGTGTTCAAGCAGATGGAGGATATCCGCCGTCACGGTCAGGATGTACTGCTGACGCTTACGATTGATCCGCATGTGAGTGACGAACATCTTCGTGCAATCGGCAAAGACCTGCGTCCTTACGGCAGAGTGCTGCTTCGCATTAACCACGAGGCAACCGGCAACTGGTTCTCCTTTAACAAGCGCTGCACCTATCAGGAAGTTGCGGATTTCTTTGTGCGCGCAAGCGAAGTAATTAAGGAAGAAGCACCGAAT
>JAZSIB010000150.1:0-3559 GCA_045533585.1 Lachnospiraceae bacterium
CTGATTGGCGGAAGAAGCGGAAACCGGGGCAGATGCGCACAGCCTTGTCGTCTTCCTTATCAGTATATGCAGAAGGGAAAGCAAGCTGAGGATACAAAGACGAAGTATGCAATCAGTCCGAAAGACATCTGTACGCTGGATATTCTGCCGGAGCTGATTGAGGCAGGAATTGATTCCTTCAAGGTCGAAGGCCGAATGAAGGGAACCGGTTATGTCAGCGGTGTAACGGAAGGGTATCGTTGTTGTATTGATTTGTATGAAGAACTGGGAAGTGAAGGATATCGCAAGTACCTGACAGAGAATCCGCAGTTCATAACAGAAATAAAAGAACGTTTTATGGATCTCTATAACCGTGGAAGTTTCAGTCACGGCTTTTATGACTGTGCCGGCGAGAAGAGCATGATGGCAGATAAGCGCCCGAACCATAACGGTGTATTGGTCGGTGAGGTAAAGCAGGTGCGCGGTATCAATGCAGGGATTCTGTTGTCGAGAGACATCAGTGCGCAGGACATCTTAGAAATCCGCTCACAGGAAGAGAAGATATATGAGTTTACGGTAGGTACAGGAGAAAAGGAAGGCAATCTTTTTTGTACGAATTTCCTGCCGGGCAGTGAGGTACGGCCGGGGATGCAGGTGTACCGTACCAGAAATCAAAGCCTTTTGGATGAACTGGAAGAAAACTATCTGAAGAAAGATATACAGATCGGAGCCCAAGGGCAGTTTCAGATGCGAACCGGTGAGGAGATTTTGTTTACAGTACGGACAGCGGATGGCAGTGAAGTTACTGTTACCGGTGAGGTTGCGCAGGCAGCGCAGAACCAGCCGATGACAGAAGAAAAAATCAAAGAGAAGCTGAATAAAACAGGCGATACGTCGTTTGTTTTTGAGGAATTGGTTGTAGAAACAGACGGGAAAAGCTTTTGTCCGGTAGGAAAACTAAATGAGCTCAGACGAACTGCATTGGAACAGTTAGAAGCAGTCATAACCGGGCGGTATCGTCGTGAAGGGAAAGAGGATGCCGGAACGGATAGAGATGGTTTTTCAGACGATACAGTACAGAAAACAAAGAGTGATAAGGTATCCGAATGTGCAGAACAAAAGTCCTCTGATGAATGCAGAACAGGGATTGAGGGGCTGGAACCGCGCATTCAGGCATTAGTATCCACAGAAGAGCAGTTAGATGCGACATTGAAAACACCGGAACTTACCGATGTGTATTTGGATATTACGGATTGGGATGAGAGTAGGATTTTGGACGGCTGCGAAAAGATAAAGGCTGTAGGCAAGCAGTGTTACCTTGCTTTGCCGCGGATTCTGCGCGCAGAAGGCTTAAAGACTCTAAAGCAGTTGGAAACGATTCTGACGGATGGCAAGGTAGACGGGTATCTGATTCGGAATATGGATTGCTATCCGATGATGAAGAGAATCTGTATGGAACATCCGGATAAGCGCTTGATGACAGACTATAATCTTTACGTGATGAACCGCTCAGCAAGGGCATTCTGGGAGCAGAACGTACAGTATACAACAGCTCCGCTTGAATTAAGCGGAAGAGAGCTGAGAGAACTGGATATTACGGGAATGGTTCTTCCGGTATACGGAAGGATTGCCTTTATGGTAACAGCGCAGTGTCCGAACCGACTGGAAGGGAAGTGTAGGAAGCAGGGACATGACCGCAAATCGGTCAATTCTGACCGATTACCGATCCTTATGGACCGGTTGTCCAAGCAGCTTCCGATCGCTTCACATTGCAGGTATTGTTTTGCAACGATTCATAACTCAGAGGTGTACTCACTGGCAGGAAGCGGACAGGAGGTATTGGCGCTGCAACCGTATGCAGTGAGGATGGATTTTACATTCGAGAGTGGAAAAGAGACAGAGAATGTAATCAAGGCATTTGTTGCAGAACTGCGGAGTGGTATTGTGCCGGATAAGAGCTTCTTCTTCCGTCAGACAAAGGGAAACTTTGTCCGGGGTGTGCAGTAGCAGAAGATATCTGAACAAAAGTGTTCACAGAATGGGAATAATAAGTTGTTGAAATTGTCCGTTCAATGGTGTATACTGATACTAATTTGAGGTATCACCAAGAGCCGGAGGTTTTGCGATGATTGAAGCAACGAGCTGTGGTGGTGTAGTTATATTCAGAGGGAAGATCTTGTTGTTGTATAAGAATTACAAGAACAAGTACGAAGGCTGGGTATTGCCGAAAGGAACGGTTGAAGAAGGGGAAGAGTATAAGGAGACTGCTCTTCGCGAAGTAAAAGAAGAAACAGGTTCCACGGCGACGATAATTAAATATATCGGGAAAAGCCAGTATAGCTTCAACACTGCACAAAGTGTGGTGATGAAGGACGTTCATTGGTACCTTATGATGTCTGACAGCTATTACAGCAAACCACAAAGGGAGGAGTTCTTTACGGACTCCGGGTACTATAAGTACCATGAAGCCTACCATATGTTGAAGTTCACGAATGAAAAGCAGATTCTTGAAAAAGCATATGCAGAATACGTTGAACTGAAAAAGAACAATCGGTGGGGCGTTACAGAACAATAAAAAAGAGCTCAGTCGGCAAGTGCCGGTTGAGCTCTTTTGATTTCAGAAAGTTAAAGAGTGGTGGCGTCTGCAGTATCAGTTGCCTCATCGGAAGGAGCATTTTCAGAGTTAAGTGCGTGACGCGGATGTTCCTTAATTACGTTAATCGCTTTTGTAATCTCAGTGGTGACACGGATGGTAAACTCGTTGTCAATCAGAGCGATTTTCGAAAGAAGTTCACCTTGGGTTGTTGCAACATATTTGCAAGGTAAGCGGTTCAGTGCATAGGATGCGATGTCGAGACGACACAGATCGCAACGGCAACAATCAAGGCGGTTAATTAACACATCCAGTTTGGATATAACGATATCTTCGGTTAAGTTACGCAGTATATGTTTCATTGCTTGCCCCATTCCGGGAATGTGATGTATGTAAGATGACTGCAATGAGCCATACAATATTCCCATAAGTGATTTACTGCATTTAGTATATCACTTCTGCAAGGTCTGTCAAGAAAGCTTTTTTCGAAAGATTGATTGCGTTCTTGGAAAATGCTTGTTATACTGTCATGGTGCAGTTGATAGCTGCAGACAGCAATAGATCAAACGAACGGAGTATCAACAATATGATTCAACGGCTGATAAAAAAATATATCACAAAAGAATTGATTGTTTATGGGATTGTTGGTGGATTGACAACGCTGGTTAACTTTATCGTATCTTTTGTTATGAACGATTTGATTGGCTGCAGTCTTACGGTCATTACCAATTCGGTTGCATGGGTGGCGGCAGTGGCATTTGCCTATGTGACAAATAATACATGGGTTTTCGGACTGGGATTTGAAGGCTGGAAAAAAGAAGGACAGAAAATCTGGAAGTTTACTGCAGGAAGAATTGCGACTTGGGCAGTAGAAGTCGGCGGGATGTATTTGCTCGTAGATTGCATGAAGCTGGCATTCTGGCCGATTAAGATTGCGTTGGCAGTGATTGTGATTTTATTAAATTATGTATTCAGTAAATTGTTTGT
>JAZSIB010000161.1:0-5129 GCA_045533585.1 Lachnospiraceae bacterium
AAAATAACACACCTAAGGTGTGCTACAACCGATGGCTATAGAATTCACGAAAGGTTACTTTGAACAGCACAGCAAAAAATTATTTTCCTGCGCCCATATTCAGTTACGCTACAACAACCTCACTTAATCTTTTCATAAACTTCACCATTCCTTTCGTATATATTTTATATACCATAGCATATTCGACAAAATCTGTCAATACAAGTCGTTGAACATACGTTCAGCACATGTATGATGTTTTTGTACAATCGAACTGAGAGTTTGGATGTGATGTTCTGAGATTAGCCCTCTAGTACATAAGGAGGGATGCCCATGGATACGATGGAAATATTGACACTGATGTTGGTTATCTTTGCAATATTGTCTTTCTTGGACAACCGTTATAACCATGATAACAATAATCAAAAGAAATAAGCATCCCGCCACCGACCAAAGTGTAGGATGCTTATTTTGATCTAAACACTGAGGGCAAATCGGATTTTAACACTCCGTGCACCTTTCTAAGTAGATTGTATCATAGGGAATTTGAGAAATCAAGTTCCCTTTTTCTTTAATTCTTTCACCAAAATAATCTCATCGTACTTATTGTGTTCTCCCCAAGGTTCATATATCCCATTCGGTATTCTGCCGCATTCCTTCATTCCGAGTGACTTATAAAAATCTTCTGTCCCATCACCGCGACAGGTTGTAGTGACACACTCAAACCCCATTCCGATTGCCTCCTTACAGACTTCCTGAAACAATCGTGTCGCTAGTCCCAAATTCTGAAACGCAGGATTTACCACAACATCCGCCAGCGTACAGCGATGTGAATATAATATATGTTGTTCCTTCACAAGTACAATATTCCCGATGATATTATCTTCAATCGAAGCCACAAGATGAACCTTTCTTCCCTCCTCCATTTCTTTTATACTTTCGGCAATTCTTTGTTCTACCTCTTCCGGCGTATTTCTTGAAAAAACATTCTCCCAAATACTCCTTGCATCCCTTTGTTCCACTTTTCGGATTATAATGTCGTCCATAATAATTCCCTCCATCATGATTTTTTCAACTGCAGGATGATTTTTTCGAGCATAATAAAGTTGTTCGTGATATTGATACTCTTTTGGGGAACACCCGATTTGCAGAAGAAATGCTTTGTAAAACCCTGCCTGTGTTTCAAATCCATAATCGACTGCAACATCAAACAGTTTCCGTCCCTGCGCAATCTCACCCGCCGCTCTCAACAAACGCCGATGCCGTATATAGCTCATGACCGGCATGCCTGTTTCTTTTTTTATCATGTAATGTACTTGGCGCGGTGAATAATGAATCAGCTCAGATAACTCTATCAAAGTAATCTTTTCCTTTATGTTTTGTTCAATATAATCCAACAACTTATTTACGCTCATATCTCCTCCACATCACCAACATACCATGATTGAAACATTAACGCTTTTCCTATATTGCAACATTCTCCCTTAAATCTATCAGTCAAAAAATAAGAATCCTTCCATTCATGAAGGACTCTTATTCATAAGTTGTTATGCTTTTTTCTTCACCGGAATCCATAGTTCACAGAACAGACCTTTTCTTCCGCGTTCAAAATATATCTCATACTACTCTCTCTATGCCAAAAACTTATCCAATTCCTCAAAGGAATTTACAACAATCCCGTCGTATGCTTCCTGATCCCGGTTAAACAGAATCGGCGATATTCCAAGCTCCGCAGCCACGTTCAGATTGCTCACACTGTTATCAATAAAACAGCATTCCTCGGCTTGCTTCCCGATGCGTTTCAGTGCAAGCTCATAGATTTCTTTCTGCGGTTTACGGCAACCGACATCTGCACTGACAATCTTGTCCTTAAAATACTCATTCAACTGATGATATTCCGTGATGTATGTACTCCACTGTGACACATCATTAGATAATAACACAAAATCATACTTCCCACTGTACTTCTCTGCAAACGGCACAAAGCCTGCGTCCAGAGTCAGGTAATTCTCAATATAATCCTTCATATGGAACTGCACATCCTGAAATCCCAGAAGTCCCAAAAAGGTATCTGAATCAAGCTCACCTAATCCCGCTTTGGTAAACAGCTTTTCTTCCCTAAATTGTCTGGTTAATCGTTCATACTCTGCTTCCGGAAAGTGCTGATAAGTATACGGAATAAAATACCCCTTACTTTCTTCCAGAATCACACCGTACATATCAATCAATATTGTATTGATTCTCTTCATTCTTCCTCTTCCTCACTCACCACATCACACAGCTCAATCCGCACTACCTTCGCCAGTGCCTGTACCGGCAGCTCCACCTGATAACCGATCTTACCCGCACTGAACATAATCGTGCCGAAATTTTCTGCCGTCTCATGCACTACCGTTCGAAACTGCTTCTTCATGCCAATCGGGGAACATCCACCGTGAATATAACCGGTGAGCGGCAGCAGCTCCTTTGACTTAATCATAGCAATGCTCTTCTCGCCTACTGCCTTTGCTGCCTTTTTCAGATCCAGCTCTTTGTGCACCGGAATCATGAAGACATAATAATTTTTCGTAGCTCCGATGGTAACTAAGGTCTTAAACACCTTGTTTTCATCCTGTCCCAGAATCGTAGCTACTTCCACTCCGCTGATGGCTTCCGTGTCACCGTAGAAATGGCTGGTGTAGTCTACCTTCTTTTGGTCTAATATCCGCATTACATTTGTTTTTTCTGTACTCTTTTTCATATTATTCACCGTAACACCTTAACTCACATACTCAAATACTATTTCTTCTTAGTCCAGTACCCCTTATTCATACTGAACATCTCTCTGTACTGCACCGGTATCTTCTCATAATTCTTACCAAGCAGATATCCCGCATACTTTGCCACCGTACGGATTCCAAAATCCACAATCTCAATGAACAACCCTTTCTCAGCCAGCTTCTTCATGGTATCCAGCACAAAACGGACTCCTTCCTTCTCGGAGGAGACATAAGCAAATACTTCCGGGTGCTGCTTTTGCGATACCGCCAAGTCAAAGTTACGCTTAAACTCTGCCTCGTAAGAATAGCTGTGTGAATGAATCACCTTCGCCTCAGCGCAGTAATACACCGCATATCCTGCATCAATTGCCTTTGCTGCATATAACATATCCTCATTAAAGATGGTCTTCCGCTCGAATCCGCCCAGCATACGGTAAAGCCGCAAGTCGTACATTGCACATACATCCGAACAGAAGAAGGTCTTAATACCAAGTTCATCAATGTCATCTGCAGTTTTTACCCGGCTCTCCTTCGGATAGTTAAACTCTCTTGTAATATGTTCGGTCACGCCTGCTTGCTTCGAAGCCAGTTGTCTGCCGTAAGCGACCGCCACCTTCGCTTCACTCTCTTCAAAGGCATCCAGCAGTTCTTCCGTAAGCTCACGATTGCACGGAACTGCGTCCTGCGTCATAAACAGCAAATAATCACTTTCAGAATGACAAGTTGCAAGATGTCTCGTTCCACCGTGGTCGAACTCTTCTTGTGTTACCGGAATCACTTCTACTTCAACAGAATACTCACCGACAGCATTCACAATACCGTCAACTCTCTCCCGTAAAACATCTGCTGTGCATTCTTCGCACTCCGTATTCGTAAGAATCAGCTTCTTCGGAAGTGTCTCCTGCTTCAATATCCGCTTCACCAGCCGGTCAAACTTCTCATCCGGACGATATACCGGAATTGCTATATCAAATGTCATGTCATTCAACATTTTCCTATCCTTCTTTCGGTGATATTCTACTATACTTAATACACATTGAATCCTGCAATATTCCAATTGCAGTTTCAACGCCAAAACGTAATCACTATATTATAACGCATGAAAATATCATACAACACAATTTACCTTTTTGCAAATTTGTGATATACTCTAAAACATACTCGATTCACGCTTTTATGTGATTTTTCTTCTGAAATTTCCACAAAAAGCAATAAGCATACACATAACATTAGTTTAGGTGGAACTTTTATGGCATCCAATGGTTTTCGCGATTATTATAAGATACTACAGGTACATTACGATGCCTCTCCCGAGGTTATTCGTGGTGCATACAAAAACCTCTGCAAGTCCTATCATCCGGATTCCGGTCGTGCAGACAGTGACCATATGGCATTGCTGAATGAAGCATATGCGACCCTAAGCAATGCCGCATCCCGCAAAGAATATCATAAAAAATGGCTGGAGCAACATGCCACCCCCTCTGCCTATGTACATAAAAAGGATGATAAGATTGTTGTATTCTCCGAGCCTACGGTATCTGCCGCAGCCGAAGCAATGGAAACCTTCTTCCATCATCTGCTCATCCGCGATTGGGAGACAGCATATGCTCTCCTTACCACAGAAGACAAGGATTTTGTCGGCTTCGAAGAATTTGCCGAATGGCGAGAGTCCATCGAGCTTTGCAGCCGTCTGCAAAATTACAAGATTACGCTTCTTCGCACCCTCTCTGATATCCGCCTTGACCAGATTACCTACCGGCACGGTGTTGAGTATCAGGTGAGTATTTCAGAACTTGACGGACTAACCGGTGAGACCTCCACTGAGACCGTCCGCAAATACGCTGTATACGATGGTGCCTCCTGGCGCATCTGGCTTGGCAGCCGTAACGTCAAGTCGGCCACCCTGCGCTTCCGTATGCTTGCAGAGAAAAACAAAAACATCGACCCGATGGCAGTATATCATAACGCCCTCTCCCGTATTGATGCCCTGACCGGCCTTTTGAGCGAGGAAGGCTTTTACGAGGATGCAGAAAAAGAAGCCAGCCGTTCCAAACGCTACAAGAATCCCATCACACTCCTTGCATTCCGTATCATATGCGACAACAAGGACCGTGAGACCGCCTGCCTCTGTCAGCTTGCTTCCGTTATCAAGTCCAACAGCCGTTCTACTGACCTTATCGGAAGAATCGGTTCCGGTTACATCATATGCCTATTAACTGAAACGAGAAAATACAGTGGAGAACTCGCCGCAAGAAAATTCTTAAAGCTGGTTTCCCAAAAACAATCCGAATCCTACAAAGTCAGCTATGCCCTTGCTGCATATGACGGCTTCACCGATATTAAAAATGCAATAGCAGATCTCGACAGGTATACATAAAAAAGGAGCTTACG
>JAZSIB010000287.1:0-8264 GCA_045533585.1 Lachnospiraceae bacterium
TGCGTTCTTTTCGCTCAGGGTCGTCAGGCGGAATTCGGAAGCCAGCGAAACAACAACGCTTCACAGCAGCTCCTCATCTGCACGGCTTTGTATTTCACTATATCCGATTGCTCTCAAATAACTATGGCAATATCATCCTACACGGCAAAAGCCTGCATATGCAGGCTTTCCCTTCATTTATTATCAATCTTACCGTTCGCAGTTGTTTACGGTTCCCGGGAACAAGAAGGCCATCGCAGCAACAGTCTTGTTATCCCAATTCAGCTTCCTTCAGCTCGGAAGTACAGTGCGGGCAACGGCTTGCCTCGATTGCAATCTCAGACAGACAGTACGGGCACTTCTTGGTCGTCGGTGTTGCCGGTTCTGCCGGCTTTTCGTTAATGGTACGAAGCTTATTGATACCCTTCACAAGAAGAAATACAACAAACGCCATAATTACAAAGTTAATCAAACCGGAGATAAAACTTCCGTAGTTCACAGTCGCAACGCCAAGCTCCTGTGCCTCAGCAAGCGTAGCATATTTATTACCGTCAAGTGCAATAAACAAATTCGTAAAATCAATCTTACCGGTCAAAAGACTTAAAATCGGTGTAATAATGTCTTTTACCAGAGAATTTACCAGACCGTTGAATGCGCCGCCAATAATAACGCCGACAGCAAGATCAATCATATTGCCCTTCAATGCAAACTTTTTAAATTCTTTTAACATACTTTTCTCCATTCCGAGAACATCTGATGCAACTTACAGGCTGAAATGTTCTTCCATACAGCCCTGCTCTCCTGTAATAATATTTCAAATGATGATTATACAAGTTAAAATGCGAAAAATCAAGCACGCAGAACAACTTCGCTTTATTTTTTATTTCTGCCGAAACGTCTCTTTTTTTCTTCCGTTTCGACCGAACTCGTTGTATCAACTTCGTCTGCTTCTGTGCCTTCGTCATGTTCCGCTGCGAGTCCGTCTGTAACTCCCTCTTCCACTACAGACTTACTCGCATCCTCTTCCAACAGAGGTTCCATGGGATTTGCCGGTGGAAGATCCCCGTTTTCCCGTTTCTTTTTCACTCTTGCATAAACCACTTCACGGAACAGTGCATACAGTACGGAAGTCAGTGGAATAAAGAACAGCATACCAACGATTCCGAACAGGGAACCGCCAAGTGACACGGCTGCCAGCACCCACATCGGCGGAAGTCCGACTGCATTGCCTACCACATGCGGATAGATGAGATTCTCTTCCAGTAACTGCAGCGCAAAGAACAGTACAAGAAACCAGAATGCCTGCACCGGACTCGATATTAAGATCAGCAACGCACTGATGACACATCCGATCATCGGTCCAAATACAGGAATCAACGCCGTAAATGCAATCAGTACACCCACCATCACTGCATACGGAAAACCAAAGATGGTCATTGCTATCACAAACAACGTTCCCAAAATCACCGCTTCTATACACTGTCCGGAGAAAAAGCTGGAAAATGTGGTATCTGCCAATCTTGCAATCCGTACAATATTCTTCGTCGTCTTCTCCTTGAAGAAAGCAGACAGTACCGCCTTCATCTGCCGTGCAAGTTTTTCCTTCTGCATCAGCACATAGACGGAAAAGAACACGGCAATCAGAATATTCAAAAGTGTTCCTACAATATCCTTCGCTACCTGTACGGTAGAAGTAAGCGCCGTGAGCAGGTCGTTCTTGATGAAATTAACAAGCGTGTTGGTAATGGAAGTCCAGTCAAATTCAAACTCATTCAGATGTTCTGCCACAAACGGATATCTTTCCATAAGCTTATCATAACCAATCTGTACCTCTCGAACAAATCCCGGAATCGACTTGTACAGACTCTCACCGGTCTTAATCAGCTCCGGAACCACCACGAACATTACGATAGCAATTACACCCAATACCAAAATAATAGTAACAAACAAACTGACAGGCCGTTTTGCTTTTGCCCAGAACTTTGGCAAAGGCTTTTTCTTTCCCGAAAAAAATACACGTTCAATAAAGCGCATCGGAACACTGATCAGATATGCCAGGCACAAGCCCAGAACAAACGGGAACAGAATATCCCAAACATATCCCAAAATCATCAGAATTATATCAAACCGCTGAATACCCAAAAATAAAATTACCGTGAATAAAATCAACAAACGAATATGTCTGCGATTCTCTTTATCCAGATTCATACGTACCTCCTATCAATACCCAAAGTATGCTGCGATTCCTCTGGCGTCCGCTTCTCCAAGCCTTTTTAATGCCTCGTCATCCGCCAAATACTGCTTGTCCTCTTCGTTATCCATAAAACAATGCTCTATGATAATCCCGATCATATTGCGGTTTGCCGCATGCCGGTTGATGGCATAATACTCTACCGGATTTCCGTTGGCATCCACGGTATCGTTACTGTTTTTAGTTACGATTCCCCGTCGCTTGATACCAAGTGCGGTAAGCTCATCCAAAATGCAATTGGCCAACAGGAACGAATCCTCCTTCACCGGCTCCCGGTGCGGGCAGATCACCTCCGCTCCACGTATGTTGTGTGCGGCAGAAGCATTCAAGTGAAAGCTCACGAAGATATCTGCACCAAGATCTTTTCCCAGTTGTACCCGGTTTTCCAGATCCTTCGCCAACGCTGTATCAAAGTCCTTGTCCGCCTCACGCGTCATCTTCACTTCGATCTGCGGATAATGTTTCTCCAGATACTCTTTTGCATAAAGCGCAATTTTCAATGCCGTATCCTTCTCGACCAGCTCTCCGTATACTGCACCGGTAAACGCTCCCCCATGTCCCGGGTCCAATACAACAGTGTATTCCGGTTCTATCGTTGTATCGGATACTCCACTTTCTGAAGTATTTGCATTTTGATTCTCATCGGAATTGGTTGGTTCATCTCCTGCGATTATCTCCTGACCTCCTGACGATTCCGGAGTCTTCGTATCAGTCACAATATCGTTTTGCGACAGCCCTGACATATCCTCTGTTCCGCCCGCCCCATCTTCAGGCGGGTTTACCGGCTGGTTCGGATTATGTTCTACTGTGCTGGGGTCAATCCCTTCAAAGTTTGTTACCTGCACACATCCGGTCGTCAGCACTACCAGAAAAAGCAGCAGAAAACAGAATATCACAGACTTCTTTTTCTTCATTTTATCAATCATGTCCCTTCCACTTTCTCATTCACAAAAAGACAGACAACCGGGTTCTTATCGAATCCGGTCGTACACAGTATAAGTATAGGGTATCTCACCCTCTACTTTCTCTTCTGATACCTTCTTAAACTCAGACAAATCAAACCGCGGGAAGTAAGTGTCTCCCTCGATGTCCAGTTCGATATGTGTCACATACAAACGGTCCGCATAGGGCAGAGCTTCTTCATAAACGCGCGCTCCACCTGCAATGTATACCTCGTTCTCCTCCGGCTTTGCCAGATCCAACGCCTCCCGCAGACTCTTTACCGTCGTGCAGTTTTCCTCCTCACAGGAAAAGGTATTTGATATCAATATCGTCTTACGGTTCGGAAGCGGACGCCCTATCTCCTGAAACGAGCGTCTTCCCATGATAATGGTATTTCCGGTAGTCAGCTCCTTAAATCTTTTTTGTTCTCCTTTGATTCTCCACGGAATCTGACCGTTATTGCCGATTACATAATTACGCGATATTGCTACAATCATTGACAGCATATATATATCCTACTTTCTTCCGTTCTTTTTCTTTCTCTGTCATTCTTTCTCTCCCGGAAGCACGCTCCGGCATCACGGTAATAACCGCTCCGGCTCATCACTTACATGGATTCTGACATGAAATACATTCTTCTCATCCGATTCGAACTCAACTACATAGTCTATCTCCAACACCAGCTCATGCTCCGACTCCGTCAGGCGAAGTGCATCTGTCTTTATCCCAATGAGAAAATCCCCATACGGAGTTGTATAATTCATCATATGGGTCTGACCCGGCTCGTAATACAGTTTCGAACTGACAATGCCCTTCTTCGTCAACTCCGCACTACTCTTATCGAACTTAAACATACACACGGTATCCGTTGTCTGCGAATCTTCTGCTATCTTTTCTTCATAACGGATAAAATGTTTTCCGTTACGGAAATAATACTCGCCCGGGCAGATGATATCCACGGCTTCCTCCGTGTTGGATGCCATTACACCCGACATACAAATCATAACTTCTTTTTTCATCTTATTTCTCGATCTCTTTTTACTTAATTATGTGTTCTTACTCTCGCACAGTCCGGTCCGACATCCACCAGATTCACATCTGCGGTAGAGAGTTCTACATCCGGCAGAATGGAATTGGCAAACTGACGGAACTGTTCCTCACCGTCGCTCACATAGAAAGCATGATCCTTTTGTACCGCTTTCGGTCCCGGATTTATTATCTCATGCTGCCTTAAGGTCTCTTCCAGACTCCGTGCCGTCTCGTACGCCGGATTCACCAGCGTAACGCCTTCACCCATCACCTTACGTACCACCTCACGAATCAGTGGATAATGCGTACAGCCGAGCACCAGCGAATCAATCCCGACCTCCTGCAGCCCTGCAAGATAAGTCTCTGCTACCTGTCGTGCCACATCCGTATCCACCCAGCCTTCCTCTACCAGAGGAACAAAGAGCGGACACGCCTTTCCGTACACCTCGATATCCGGATTCGTCTCGCGGATAATACTGCTGTAAATATCACTTCGTATCGTACCTGTCGTTGCAATCACACCGATCTTGCCGTTGCGTGTCGCCTGTACGGCTGCCCGCGCACCCGGCTTTACCACGCCGATAACCGGAACCGGCGTTTCTTCTGCCACCTCGTCCAATGCCAGCGCACTCGCCGTGTTACAGGCAATCACAATCGCCTTTACCTTCGGTGCCGTTCCGTCTGCACCCAGCAGAAAACGGATAATCTGGCGCGAATATGCAATAATCGTCTCCTTCGATTTACTGCCATACGGAAGACGCGCGGTATCACCGAAATATATGATTTTTTCATTCGGCAGCAGACTCATAATTTCTTTTACCACGGTCAGCCCGCCGATACCGGAGTCAAACACTCCAACCGGTAAATTCTCGTTCATATAATCATATCGCCTTTCCATCTTTTGCAGGCACACAGCTCAACTTCATCTCAGATATGCCAGCTCCAGCAGTCTGCTTACCAGTTCTTTTTTCGCAATCCCCTTCGCTTCCCACAACATCGGATACATACTGATGGAAGTAAAGCCCGGAAGCGTATTAATCTCATTGAAAACAATCTCGTTCGTTCCGTCCTCCATAAAGAAGTCCACACGGGAAAGACCGAATCCGTCCAGTGCACGGAATATCTTTACCGCATCCGCAGCAATCTCCTCTGCCTTTCCTGCCGGAAGTTCAGGAGAAAGTACCGTCTTCGAATCTTCGTTATTGTACTTTGCATCATAATCATAGAACTCTGCCGCCGCAAGAATCTCGCCGATACCGGAGGCCTTCACTTCCTCACCGCCAAGTACCGCACACTCGAGTTCACGTCCTACAATCGCTTCCTCTACCAGTATCTTGCGGTCGAACTTCACCGCTTCGAGCAATCCCGCAAACAATTCTGCCTTATCATGCGCCTTGCTTACGCCACAGGAAGAACCTGCATTGGACGGCTTCACAAATACCGGGTACTTCAGTTCCTTCTCTACCTGCATAGCAAAGGCTTCTGCCCCCGCACTGATTGTACCATTCTCTTCCAATCCCCATGCCGTAAGGTCTCGCTTGAATACTGCCAGACAGCGTGCCTGACGGATACCGAGCCGCTCTACAATCTGCTTGGTATACAGCTTATCCATGGATACTGCCGATGCCAGTACGCCGCAGCCCACATACGGGATTCCTGCAAGCTCCAACAAGCCCTGCAGGGTGCCGTCCTCGCCGTAAAGTCCGTGCATTACCGGGAATACCACATCTATCTCCACAACCTCAACTTCATTGCCCTTTATCAATAAAACAGCCTTTTGGTTGCTATCCGGCGAAATCACCGCCGTAACCTTGCCGTCCTTCCACGAACCATCCTGAATCGCCGCTGCACTATCAACCAGCTTCCATGCACCGTCCTTCGTAATGCCGATCAGAAGCGGTTCATACACCTCCGTATCCAGATTGTTAATCACCGTCACGGCAGACACACAGGATACCTCATGTTCCGAGGACTGCCCGCCAAAAATAATCGCTGTTTTTTTCTTACTCATACTGCCTCATTTCCGTGCATAAAAGCTCTGCCACATGCACTCTTCTTGCTGCACCCATGATAGCATAGCACTATATAAAAGTCAAAGCAAAACCTATGCCACAACCTTGCAAAAAATGCTCTGCTTTTGTATAAATTTTTCCTTTCCGTCAACACTCTGACTGCGGAAAATCTTCCGACGTCCGGAAGAACCATATCCTCCGCCCACACACTTACATAACGAAAGGATTTCTTATGAACACTTTACGTACCCGCCTTGCAGTTTTTGTTTTTTCCCTCACGCTGTTGTCAGACCTTGCGTTCCTGCTTGTACCCGGACTCCGCTCCACCACGCTTCCCGGAACCAACCTTCTGCTACCGCCCGGACTCTTCGGTGCTCCTCATTTTTTCTCCGTGTCCGGCACGCTCGCAGACACTTCGCAGCACACCGCTCTCTCTAACCGCCTCTCCGATAAGGTACTCCGTCTGCACATCATCGCAGACAGCGACTCCGACGAAGCACAGGCGGTCAAGCTTCTGGTACGCGACGCCGTCTGCGACTACTTAAGTCCGCTGCCGGAAGGCATTGACAGCAAAGCCGAAGTCTGTGACTATCTGAACCTGCATATGCCTGAACTGGTATCTGTCGCAGACAAGGTTTTACAGCAGCATAACTGCAATTACCGCTCCTCTGCCTCTATCAGCCGACGTTTTTTTCCACTCAAAACCTACGGCGCCTACGCCTTCCCTGCCGGTGAATACGACGCCCTCTGTATCACGCTCGGCAGCGGCCGGGGGCAGAACTGGTGGTGTCTTGCATTTCCTTCCCTCTGTCTGCTCGACGGAAGCTACGCCGTTACAGATTCCGACAGTGAACAACAGCTCAAAATCCTGTTGACAGACGAGGAGTACGAGGCTATTCTGATACAGGAACCGAAAATCCTGTTCCGGTTCCGCCTTTTAGAATGGTTGAAAGGAAAACACAAATGAATCGGATTACCGAACGCGCTTACGCAAAAATAAATCTGGCACTTGATGTTCTGCGCCGCCGCCCGGACGGCTATCACGAAGTCCGCATGGTGATGCAGACCATTCATCTATACGACAAACTGACCCTCAGCAAGACACAGGACAGCGACATTTCCCTCACGACCAACCTTCCTTTCCTTCCCGGAAACGAAAACAATCTGGTCTACCGGGCAATTGACCTCTTCCGTAAGACCTATGACATCGACTGCGGCATCCGTGCCACCCTCGAAAAACGTATCCCGATTGCTGCCGGTATGGCAGGTGGCAGCAGTGATGCGGCCGCCGCACTCAGAGCCATGAACGAGCTGTTCCATACCCGACTCTCGCTGGAGGAACTTCAGGCACTCGGGGTAAAGCTCGGTGCAGACATCCCGTATTGTCTTATGGGCGGAACCGCCCTTGCCGAAGGCATCGGGGAAAAGCTGACGCCGCTCCCTCCCGCCCCTTCCTGCTCCTGTCTGGTCGTTAAGCCGAATTTCCACTTGTCCACCAAACTGGTATACGAGAATCTTTCTCTTGACGAGAACAGCATCCATCCTGATGTTGATGCCATGTTGGATGCCATTCATACCGACAATTACAGACAGATGACTTCCTCCGTCGGCAATATTCTGGAATCCGTTTCCACCCGGCTGCATCCTGAGATTGATTCCATCAAACAGCAGATGCTCTCTCTTGGTGCCGACTGTGCTCTCATGAGCGGCAGCGGTCCTTCCGTCTTCGGTCTGTTCGAGCATCGTCAGGTCGCAGAACGCGCCTACCGCCAGTTCCGCATCGGTCCTTACGGAAAACAGACCTTTTTAAGTTATTTGAGATGAACCATCTCAAATAACTTGGTATTCTGAGATGACATATTTCATATCCTCCCTGCATATATTGGCATAAGATACTATCCGACCATATGCAAGGAGGATTTTCTTTGGAACTGATTAAAAAACATATCTATATGAACCGACAAACCTGCAGAAGCAGTCTTCAGGTGACACTGGATGATGACTTTAATGTTCCGGACAGCAAGCCGGATATCGTGCGGTTGCTCAAGCCC